>JAGYNW010000013.1 GCA_018399915.1 Candidatus Omnitrophota bacterium | reverse complement strand
GGAAGTACATGTCAGAAGCAAAGAAAAAACCAGTCCATTACAAAACTGCCCCTGAAGACCGCATTCCAATATTTCAAAAATTCATTTATGGCTTAGGCTCTATGGCCAATGACAGTCAAGCGGCCTGGATCGGGCAAATGGTTGCTATTTTAATTGTCGGTTTGCAGATCAATCCCTTTGTTGTCGGCCTCATTGGATGTGTCCCGCGGATTTTCGATGCGATCATCGATCCGGTTGTCGGATTCAGTTCAGATAACGCGCGTACACGCTGGGGACGCCGTCGTCCTTTTATCTTTTTTGGAGCTATCGCTGCAGGCATCTGTTACATTTTCATGTTCCAGCTTCACCCTGAAAATGGCACGACCTTTAATAGTTGGTACTTTTTGATCTTTCAGGTTCTCTTTTTCGCAGCTTTTACGTGTTATTCGATCCCGTGGATCGCATTAGGCTATGAAATGACACCGGATTATCACGAGCGCACAACTCTTCAAAGTTGGAGCCGCGCGTTTGCGCAAGTACCTTGGCTGCTGGCTCCCTGGGCTTGGACCATCATGGGTGAATTCAAAAATCCAGAAACAGGCGCAACAGATCTTGTCCTTGGAGCACGAACTGTTGCGATAATCATTGGAGTTGTTATCATCGCGTTCGGAGTTCTTCCGGCGTTATTCAACAAAGAACCTTTTGCCCATAAACTTCCCGTGCCCATAAAGCCAGGCGGCCAGTTTAAAACTCATTTATTAGAGGATCTCAATTCCAAGAAATTTATAACAAAAGTCTTTCTCATATCCGCCATTGTTTCACTTATTATTTTTAGCATTTCTTATTTCCCTTTAAATCTTTCACAATATTCGTTGAAGCTCTTACTTCCGATTTTTATGCTATCTGTTCTTGTGTCACGGGAACTATTTCATTTTCTTTACGCATTTCCCGTGCTTCGAGACATGTTCGACAATATTGGCCTAAGTTTTAAAAACAAGCCTTTTGTAAAACTTTGTGCAACGACATTTTTAATTTTTAATGGTTTTATGCTCAGCTCCACGTTCATCCTTTTTGTTATTTGGCATTATGTCTTTAAAAATGCCCCGGATTTCGGGCTTGCGCAAAACGCCGGCAGTAAATTATTAGGGATCTATGGATCATTCAGCGCTATTTGTACCGTTGCTGTTGTTGCGTTTATCCCATGGCTTTCCAGAAAGCTGGGGAAAAAAGGTGCCTTTTTTGTTACCATTCCTATTTCCATTATCGGATATGGGATGAAATGGGTCGGTTACAATCAAGTCCATGAATCAAGCAGTAAGCTCTGGGAACTGGCGGCAGCCAGCGGTTTTGGAAGTTCATCGGAGATTACCAACTTTTTCAAGGCTTGCGGGATGGTTGCCCAAGAGCACTATTTACTATTAGCCTGTGCGCCACTGATTGTCTTTGGGCTAGGCTCGCTTTTTACCATCATTCTATCAATGGTCGCTGACGTCTGTGACCTTGATGAACTGGAAACCGGACAGCGCCGGGAAGGAATGTTCAGCGCGGTGTACTGGTGGATGGTGAAACTGGGTTTGGCTATGGCTTCTTTGATCGGTGGGGCCATGCTGGCAGGTACCGGATTCAAACCAGAGTTGCAGCTGCAACAAACTGCTGACACATTACTTTGGATGCGTATCTGGGATGTGTCTATTCCGATCGTGACATCGATCATTGCGCTTTATATTATCAAAAGCTTTGATATGACAGAAGAAAAAGCTCATGAAGTGCGAAAAAAATTAGAAGCAAGGCGCGGAAAGGCTTAAAAAAAATAAAGAAGGGATACATGCTTAATTTCAATTAAGACTGTATCCCTTCTTTGTTTAATAATTCACAATGATCTAATCTCGCCGTCAATAAATCAAATTATACTGCCCTTCAAGAAATGCATTGAATTTGCTCTCCTCATATGTTTAAATAAGATTACACATTTTAAGAGTTTTTTGCTTTTATTAAAATCTATTTACTTTTCCTAATCTAAAAAATTTATCAAAAAATTGAGCATATAATGACAAAAGAAAATTCTGAAAAAATAATAAATTCTAAACCCGTAATTATTTTTCCTTACCGGGGCTACGAGAATAATGACCAATGCCAGTGGTATTTTTGGTGGACGGTAGAACGATGCAAAGAGATCGACCCCAGGCCCATTGTTATGTTGCCACGGGACACGGTCATACGGGGCGATGCCGCCTCATTTGTAAACGATGATCGCTACGAAACACTTGAAGTCGTGCAGACATGGTCTGTAGATACCTGCCAGACATGGCTGGCCGGATGGGGTTATGTCCTGGATAATTATCCGGAAGCCGACCGCATCATCCAGGTTCCCGGGGATCTGGACTATGTGAAAGAGGATGTGGAATTTTATGAAAATCTCAAAAATTTTTTTGAAAATACCACATCGGATATCGCTATCGGCGACTTTGGCACAGGAAATAAATACAGCTCAAAAAGCCTGGTTGATACCTACGGATCTTACGCGCTTTTGGCCAACTGGTTTCCCGAGATCTCACAGAGCATCCGCTCTCTGCCACTGCACCGGCCACGATCCGAGTTCCTCAATATCAAAACAGAAGTCTTGCGCGAACTTCTGATTAATAACCGAAATTTCGCTTATGAGCAAACATTGAACTTTCTCATCAAATGCTGGGACTTTGAACAGGCCAAATGGAAATACCATATTTCCATATCCCCCCTGGGAAGTTTGTCTGACAATAAATCCTTCAGGGATTACCGCTCTTGCATCGATCAGATAGAAAGAATCGAAAGGATGCTTTCTTTATTATGGCGGGAAATAAAAGAACCTAAAAAGAAACGGGGAATAACCGATAAGATGTTTGAAGATCAATACACTGTTTTCTTCAATGAATACGATAACCTCCGCACCCGCTCCAAAGGCATCATGGAAACCGCCCGGATTACCATAAGGGCCTTACTGGGCGCCTAGGCGCTTTGCAAAACAAATCGACCAAAAGAATCTGGCTCTCGCCTATTCAAACCGGATATTATCCAGATAAAACACGCACTTGCCGGGATTAACATCCTCGGATGTTGTCCAGGAAAATCCGCCGCTAATATAAGACAAATCCCTGCCCCTGAGATCAACCGTGTATTGCTTCCATTCCGAAGAAAGGATAACCGGCCCGATAACCACCAAATCCGAATCAGGATAATCCCCGCCGATACCGCCGACCGTGAATTCCATGATCTGTTCCCCTCCGGATTCGCCCTTTGCCCAAAAAACCAGTTTCGTTGCACCGGTCAGATCATACCCGCCTTTACTTTTGCCCCAATTATTGGGCGGATTAAGCCAATAAACGCCGACCCACTTCTGGTTGTCTCTTGAGCATTTGACATCATAAGTGATCTTTATGCAGCTGGATCCTTGCTGACAATCCTTCTGCCAGGTATCATCAAAGATGACACATTCGGTATCACCCATAAATCCTGAAGGCACATAATGATTATCCCGGGTCCCTTTATCCCTGTAAATATTAAAAGGCTTAAAAGCCGGTTCCTCTTGCTCTCCGGTCCCGGCAACAATTTCCGCTCCCTCCCCAACCGGATCTTTTGGTCCGGACTTTTCGCCAGCTGTCACAGCGGATGACTTTGCGCCTATATTGCCTTGAGACGCAGGCCCCTTCTCACTGGAACTTTTGCACCCTGCCATTAAAATAAAGATGAAAACAAAAACACAATATCTTAACTTCATTTAGACATACACCTTTCTTCTTCTCTTCTTTCTTAACTTTTCATAATAAATAACTAAAAATTCGCCCCGCTAAAAAAGAACGGGGCGAAAACAAAAAAATATTTTATGCTATCCGGCCTAAGAAGTCAACTAAATCTCGCCAATCTCATCTAAGGCTTCATGAGCGGCTTCAGCGGGCTTCCAAAACCAGCCTTGCGGGTCCCAGCTTTGCGCATAAAAATAATCATTGATCAGTTTTTCATAGGCTTCCCTGGCTTCTTTATTCTTGCCGATCTTTTTATAGGCCTGGCCCTGGATAAAAAGCGATGTCCCGACATCATTCAAGGCCCAATAATTAAAGATAACCTCTCGTGACTGCCAGGGATATTCATTTAAAGATTCCTGCATGGATTTGGCCTTATCTTCATAAAGGCTCAAGACTTTATTGGTATAAGTAAAAACCGCGCTGTTTTCATCTTCAACATCATCCAGGGTCTTCCAGCCCTGGGTCGTTAAGAATGATGAGGAATAATCGCCAAAGTCCAAAACAGATCCAGAATCCAGCATGGCCATTTTTTCCTTTGCCGCTTCGGCGGGCTTCCAGAACCAGCCGTTAGTATCCCAGGCCTGTCCATAAGTATATTCATCGACTAATTTCTTGAAGGCTTCCATCGCTTCCTCTTTTTTATCAGCTCTTCGATAGGCTTCTCCCTGAATAAACAATGCGGTTGCCACATCATTTAACGCCCAATAAGCAAAAATGTCCTCATTGGCGCCCTCAGGATAATCGTCAAGGCTCGCCTGCATCTTTTTGGCTTCCTCGGCGTAAAGCTCCAGACATTTATTTGTATAAACCAAAACCCCCTCCAGGTCTTCTGCTTTTAACGCAGCCCAGGCTTTACTGACCAGGGTCTCGGACTTGAAATCTCCAAAATTGTAAGCAACTGCCGAGGTGGGATTCAGGAATCCTACGCCTGCCACCATTACCATTAACACCAAAAACGCTTTCTTCATACACCAACCTCCTCTGATTGAATTGATACTTAATGTGATCGTCTTGTTCTTGTGGAACAAATGTGTTTTACAAAATATACAACATTTTTATGCTTTTTGCCAAACTTTATGCCGAAAAAATCCGCTTTTTCTTGAAATTTTCAATAACTACTTGTTCCACAATTCCTTATAAGTAAAATAACTTTTTTTGAGTTGCCTTAAAAAAGGACTCTTGGAGCCATCCCCTTGCCCGGTAAGCCCGAACCACTCTTCATAATAATACCCGCCGGGGAATGGACCGATCGCGTCGGACTCAGTATCATGGGTATACGGATCATAATTCTTCCACCATTCATCCACCCATTCAAAGACAACGCCGCCTAAGGCATTCCCGATCCCACGGGAACTGCCCGCCATATTTTCTTCAATGTCCATCCAATTCCCTTTCAGATAATCGGATTGCGCCTGTTCCGCCTCTTCCCGGGTCAAAAATTCCGCGTAAGAAGGACATCCGTATTCCGTGATGAACGCGGCTTTTCCGGTAGCATCAAATACCTGCTCCCAAAAAGAGCCGAACCCGTAATTTCCGCGATACACATTGGCGGCAAAAATATCAATATCCGGCGCATGCTTGGCATATATATCCAGAAAAAGGGTATCCCCGTTACAAAGAGCAACCGGATGATTCGGATCAATGGATTTGATCATCTTGGCCACCTCATTGGCAAATTGAAAATACGCCTTGGGTTTTTTATCCGCATTACTCGCCACACCGTAATTATTCTCATTACCCAAAAGCCACATCAAGAGCCAAGGCTCATCTTTGTACTCCATCACCATCTTTTTAACCGTGGCCATCATCTCTCTGCGATGATCTTTATTTTCATAATCCGTACCTTCACTCCAGGTCGCACCGGAACCGATAGCGTATTTTCCGATAAAATCACCCAGGATGACCCTGAATCCGAATTTCTCATGCATTGCTCGCAAAACTTCTTTATCCGGAGTGGTAGGAATGTGATAAAAACGCAAGGTATTAATACCCATCTCCTTCATTAAATGAAAATCCCCAACTGTCGGCTCATTTTCATCCTGCCGGTTATTGTGGTTCTTATCCACCCAGGTATCATACGGACCGTCGGGCAAACCGTTCTCATTTGTATCTTGTTCCATCCAGTTCTCAAGAGTTCCCTTATCCGGGGTTTCTCCTACGCGGGTAGGGTCATAAGTGATCCCGTGGATAACATAGGGCTCGTCATTCACTAAAAGCTTCCAATGCCCGTTCTCATATTGTTCCAATCGCACATCTCCGTTGCCCAATCTTCTTTTAACATTGCCCAATTCCGCTTTTTTTTCGAAACCAAAAACATCTTTAACCTTTTCCACCGCCCCTTTCTTCAATATTCTTCCGGGGTAAACAATAAATTTATCATTATCCGGATCATTATCAAATCCATTTTCTACTTTCACTTTCATCCATTTATCATAAAGTTCCAATTCCGGGTGTGAAAGCAGGATATACCGGATCTTGGCAATAGCCGCTTGCGAAGGATACCAAGGGGTTTGCCAATAAGTACTGGCCACTGTTTTGGGGAAATGCACAACCAAAGCGTGATAAGCCCGCAAGGCGGCATGATACATTTGAGATTTTTCAAAGATCAAACCGATATAAAAAAGCCGCACACCCCAGGGTTCATGCGCAGTGACCCATTTAAAATAAGCAGCCTCAAGATCTTCGCTGTTGACGAAATCCCAATGATCGCCTTTCAGCCGGCCTTGCTCCCTCAGCTGCTTATAACGGGGATTATTATAAACACTGGAGGTGTTGGGATAAATCCCTTCACCGACAGCTGCGGCCAGCCCTTCCAGATCTGTGATGCGGTACCGGTAATCTTCGGTTCCCACATTCTCAAACTCCCCGTATTTGGTATAATCCACAATCTTCGATTCAGCTATCGTATGCAGTCTCGGAAATGTCCTCTCTGTCTTTTGAGCAAATTGAGCCCCTTTGAAGCGCCCTTCCAACCTATCGATACTCACCTGGCTCTTTTCTGCGATAGACCAAAAACTCCCCCTTGAAGGATCCCAGGACTGGGACAAAGGATATTCCTCAATAACATTTTCAAAAGCCTCAATGGCAAGCTCGGTTTGCCCTGTATTCATCAAAAGTTCCGCCTGAATAAAAAGGCATGTGCCCACATCATTTAAAACCTGATATTGATCCGCTTCTTTCAATTTCGGAAAAGTATTTAACTCCGACTGAAGCCTTTTGGCTTCATCTTCATATAATTCCAAGCACAAGGTCACAACCCGATTGAGTTCTTTAATGTCTGACTTGCTGGATGCCTCCCACGCCATGCGCACCAGTTCTGAAGAAGGAATCTTATTCGTCTTCCGCGTGGCCGCGGTCATGACATCCATTTCTTGCGCCAACCCTTGAACGGGAGAAAAAATAAAAAAGGCGAAAATAATTAACCATAAACTTTTTTTTACTGTTTTTTGACTTATTGTTCGCATATATTGAGCCCTTTGACTGTTTGTATTTTTTAAGATAGCAAAACCATCTTTCTTTATATTATGCCCTACTTTAGAAGATTAAGCAAATCCGGCGACCCCCTCTCTTTTCCTCTTATCCAGCTGTCGCCCCGTAAGAAAAGCCTTTGACAATATGTTTCTGCATAGCCAAATACAATAGTATGATCGGCATAGCCGCCAAAGTTAAGCCTGCCATCAAAACAGGATAATCCACACTGTGGGCGCCCTGGAATTCCATCAAGGCTTTTTGTAATGGCATCAACCGGGTGTCAGTCAACAAAAGTTGTGCCAAAATAAATTCATTCCAGACGTTCAAAGCATTAAAGATAACAATAACCGCGATCGCCGGCCTAGCCAAAGGCAAGGCGACATGCCACCAGATGCCCAGCTTACCGCATCCATCTATACGCGCGGCATCCTCCAAATCCGTATTCATCTTGTCAAAAAATGTCTTTAACAAAAGGATGCTCATCGAAAGTCCCACGTTGGTCATGCAAAGGATATAACCGATGCGCGTATTGACCAAATTCAACTTGTTGATCAAGACATACAGCGGCACAAAACTACCCGGCAAGGGGATCATCATGGCCGCGACAAACATATAAAAGAAAAAGTTCTTGCCCGGAAAACGCAAGCGCGAAAAAGAATAGGCTGCCAGGGAGGCAATGATCACGATCGCGGAAACAACCGAAGCCGTGTAGATCACGCTGTTCATAAAATAAATCCCGAATTTCTCTTCCGTTAAAACTTTAATGAAATTTCCAAAATGAAATGCCGTCGGGATAATTGACTTATCTGTGAAGACGGTTTCCAGGGTCATAAAAGAACACCGCAACATCCAGAATAAGGGGAAAATGCAGGTAAAGGCGACCAATCCCAATAAAAGATGGATCGAGAATCCTTTAGAAACCTTCATTGCTCTGTATTTATTGATGGCCATAATACTACCTTGCTTCGAGACTTTCTATCCTTGCAATTAATATTGTTTGACTTTGGTTGAGAGCAATTTGAACACAAGAGAAATTGTGATCAGGGTCACGCCGAAAGAAACGCCTTGCGCGCAGGCATAACCAAACCGTTTCAATCCGATCATGGATTCAAAAATTTCCGATACAGGAACAGAGGTATAATCCTGCAATCCCTGCCCTACCATTGCCTTGATCAGTACAAAGACCTGCATGGAACCCAGCACCGTTAAAAAGATCACCACCAGGATAACAGGCACCATCATAGGAATGGTAATATTTTTAAAAATTTGCCAGGAGTTGGCGCCATCGACCCGGGCGGCCTCATAAAGCTGCGCGTCAATGGTCTGAAGTCCGGCGAATAACATAATAAATCCCCATCCGAACCCTTTCCAGCAATGCACCAAAGCGATACACGTTAAAACCGTATCCGGATTTGACAACCAACTGGTGATCAGATGATGCAGGCCCATCTTATCTAAGAGATAATTCAAGATCCCGATATACTCCCCGGATTGCATGTCTCCATTCAGTATCCACATCCAAATAAACCCGACGACCACTTCGGACAAAACAGGCGGAATGAAAAAGATCATGCGGTAAAATTTCTTCATGCGGATCTTCTGGTCACAGGCCAAGGCCAGGGCAAAGGCCATCACATTTTGAAAGGTCAGGGCAAAAAAGGTAATGATACCTGCGTGCCACATCGACCGCCACCAGTTCCCGTCTTTGAATAATTCTTTAAAATTATCGAAATGGACATAATACTTCTGCGCGTCAATGCCGTTCCATTCATGCAAAGATAAACGGAAAATATCATAAAAAGGATAAATATAAAAAATGGAAAACAGAATAACCGCCGGCAATATAAAAGAAAAATTCACCAAAGACTCTTTCGCGTCTCCCATAGTGAATTTCTTTCTTTGCGCTAAACTTGTCATGATCAGATCTTATCTCTCTCGTCTTTGTTGCCGCCTTTTTTCTTTTTCCATCTCTGCCATCTTAATGCTTTGCACTTTAGCCGCAGCCTCTTGAGGTGTCAGATCTCCCACAATGATAGATTGAATAGCTTTATTAAATTCCGACGCCACTTTGGCTAATTCATTATATTTCCATAAGGTAGGATGCGTTGTGTGGTCCATAACCCCCGCAAAATCCGATAAGATCTGCGGGATCTCGGACAAAGCGTCTTTATTCGCGGGAAGATTCTTGGTTTCCTGAGAAAGATACGCCTGTTGGTCTTTCGCGGTCAGCCATCTGAGAAACGCAATGGCCTTGTCTTTGGATGGTGAGGCCTTGTTAACGACCAGGGAAGATCCCGACCCCCCCCAGATCTTCATCGGACGATCCGGGTTGACAGGCGGAGGGAGAATGACCCCGTATTCCAAGTCCGCATTCATGCCGTGATACACATTGACACACCAGGAACCATTAAACGCAAAAGCCGCGCGCTCCAAAGCAAAATCCTGTTCCGCTATCTTGTTCTGCTTGATAACAATGCCGTCAACCAACGCACCTTGTTCGCTTAAGGTATCAAAAATCTCAAAAACTTTGATCCAATCCGGGTCTGTATAGGGCACTTGCCCGCGAAAGGTCGCCATAACTTTCTCTTCTCCCATAATATTAAAAGCGTAATTCAACGCAAAAGACTCAATCAGCCACATTTCTCCCCACCCGGAAACCAATCCTGCCACACCTACCCGGTTTAAGGCCTTGGTCGCCTCTAAAAATTCATCAAACGTTTCCGGCGGCCTGCTGATGCCAGCTTTTTTTAATAAGCGCTTATTATAAATAATTTGAATATTCGTGACATCCAAAGGGACGCCATAAACACCGGGCTTGACGCCGTAAATATTATCTTCGGCAAAACGGTTAACATCGAGTGCTTTGGTAAAAAGGCTTTTTTCCCAGGCTGCATTATCTTTTTTATACTCTTCCGTGAGGTCCGCGACAAACCCGTTCTTGATGTAGGCAGCAAAAATTTCTTTTTTATCCAGGATACCAAAAATATCAGGCAGATCACGTGTTTGGGCCGTAGCCGTAATTCTTTGGGTATACGCGTGCGGAGGAGAAAAAAGATCAATCTTGACCTTAACGCCTGTTTCTTTCTGGTAACGCGCCGCAAGGGTTTCAAGCGCTTCATGCCGGTCATTCATCCAGTGCCAGAGAACAACCCTGTCCGGGTCTTTCTCCTGTTGCGAACAACTGACAAAAACAAAACACAATGCGATAAGACACAAGAAAGAGAGGATTGAAGCGATTTTCTTCATAGTCTCCTCATTTCGTTAGTTAAAAATTGATACAAGAAAATACTATCAATTTTGGAGGCTTGAGTATATCATTCGGTCTCATAATTGTCAAAAGGATGATGGAAAAAACGTTCTTTCATGTCAATCTCTTCCCAGACCGATAGAGATCTTTACCGGGCCCTTGGCCTTCTCTATTATTTTACGCTCAATACAGATTTGGGCCGGAGATACCGGTTCATAGACAACTGGTTTTTCATTTAAAAAGACTTCCGTGATGGAATAATCCCCGAAATCCAAAACCTGAGGATTCTGATAATAAATGCTGACTTTCTTGCCGGCGAACTGGCAGGTCACATCAACAGTTTTGCTCTCCGCAAACTGCTCCTTCATCAATTGAGGCGCAATCAGCAAATTGCCGCAGTGTCCTCTTACGCCGAAGACCTGGGTCAAAATTGTATAAATATACCAACTGGCCGAACCAGTTAAATAATGATATTTCCCTCTTCCTTCAGAATCAAAATATTCCGGGATCCCTGGAAATATCTTACTTTTTTCTGTATCAATGCTCATGCGATAAAGTGAATCCAGAACAGTAAAGCCTTCCCGCGCGAATCCCCGCTTATATAATGCGTAGGCATACATAACAATCATGTGGCTGAAAAATGCCCCGTTCTCTTTAGTGCCATAGGCAAACCCGAACGCCCGGCCTAAAGCCAGATAGTGTTTAAGACCAAAGTCCGAATTAAGCCGAATGCCGCCTAAATCTTTGTCTTTTAAATAAGCATTAACCGTTTTAATAACTTCAACTACATCCGCGTCCCGGGCTAATCCGCTCATTAAAGGAAAGACCTGTCCGGTCAGCGTGATGCGTGGCCGGCCTTCCACAACCCCTTCCACGGGTTGCCGGTTATTATCATAATAACCGTTAAACCAGGTATACGTTTGTCCCTGGTCCTTGACTGTGATCTTTTCCTGCCTTTGAATATGGGCAAACACCCATTCCGCCTTCAGGCGCAGGTCCCGCACAATATCCTGAATATCAATTTCCCGGGTTTCCCCGCTGATCTCCGGTTCCACGGCATTAAAATAGGTGTCAAACAAGCGGCTTCTTTTCTGGCTGATATGATCATAATCCACGGCATCTTTACCCAAGGAATCCAGTAAAATAAGCACTTCTGAGGCTATCTCTATTTTGCCTATCGCCTTTATCCGTGCCAGATCCTCCAGCATATTAGCCAGATCAGAAAGGTTGCCTCCATACAGGCTCATAAAAGCTACACTTTCGCCGTGATCGAACGCCATATCCAAACCGTCGTTCCAGTCTGCACTTTCCAATCGGATAATATTATGTTCGCCCACATTAAAGAACGGCACCAGATTCTCGATCAGGATATGTTCAATCAGTGAACCTGTCACCACATTGCCCCGGCTATCTTTTAGTTGATTCCCGTAAACGGAACTCCATTCAGGATCTTTCCTGAACGTCCGGGAAAGCTGCGGATCCCGGAAATACGTATTGTGTTCCAATAAAATATCATAATCCCCTGTCTGATGAATGTATAAAAATAAGGTTGCCAGAGGCCAAACCCCATGATCCATCCAGACCCGGGTAATCGCGTTTCTGTCTGCAACAAACTCTCCCGGCTTTGAACCGATAATGGTAGCGTTTGATCCGTCGATCCTTACCCCCGCGAAATTATTAATCAAGGTCTCTCTGACCTCTGTGGGTTCTATCAAAATAAGAGAAAGAAGGTCTTGCCAGATATCCCGCCAGCCTTTACCTCCCTTGCCGTAATCATGATCCGGCAAAAATGAACATCCATAAATGCGCCGCAGCACCGGCTGCAACTCAACCCAATGAATCCAGGAATTGTATCGCGCATCTCCGGCATTAAAGAGGATCGAGCGGGATTTGTTCACCCAGAATTCCTGGTTTGCTTTAAGGGCCTTGTCCACCTTTTTACCAGAATTAAACAAGTTAAAAATTTTCAAAACCTCCGAGGCGTCTGTAGCCATGCCCGCGACAATATAAAACTCCTTGTTCGCGCGCGGAGAGATCTCAACTGTCTTGAAACGCAATGCGCCTACCGCTTCCCTGCCCTGAAGTTCTTGATCCGATAAAGCCTTAGGGGCGCGGTCTTCCCAGACCGCCTGAGGCGCATCCAAAGTACCTGCCTCTCCGCAATAACTCATCATCGTAGGGAAAGTCCCCTCCAGGGGTTCCTGCGCATCATCCGTGCCCAGACAAAAATACACACCCTCAGCCTCTTTATGCCCTTCTTCATTAAATAACATGCTCGGTTCCACGAGAACACCATGATCGGTCTGCTTTAACCGATTAAGCAAAGAAGTCACATGTTCATGATCATGCTTATTGGCCAGGGCCCGGGCAAAGAGAGGAATAACCGCGGTCGGCGTTATCGTCAAAGGATAATCCGTGATATTGGTTACCGTTACCTTCATCACCTCCACGTTCTCGCCGGAGACAGGAACAAAATTCAAAAAACCCAACGAAATCCCCAAGGCGCTGTTTTCAACCTTAAGATTCTGCCACAAAGGCCCTGCCTGTAAAACGGATCGGTTATCCTGATTCAAAGAGCTTAAAGAAAAGATCCCGCGCCCGGCGACTTTAAGAAAGAAATTCCGGGTGGGATTCCGCAGATCCTCGATAGACACAGGTTTTGTGACATAATGATTTTTATCGATTTTTATATCACCGCTTAGATAGGGTGTAATGGACGACTTGATCTTATCGGATGCCGTGGAACATAAAGGGAAATACAATGTCCGTATTTCCCGGGCTTTTGTGGATAAAAAAGAGAGTCCATCGTCGAGATATTGATATAAAGAATTGCCCATTTAAAACGTCTCTCTTTCGATAGGAACAAAAAATATTTAACTGCAATCAGTTAGATTAATAAAATTTCCAAAGGTTCCAAAGTTTAACATAACGGGAGTTTTTGGTCAAGAACTTCGCAAAGCCAATAAGTGCCTGCTCTAAGGATTATTTTATTTACTCAAATCAGGAAGGAATCAACCTTAACAAACAGGTTTTGGGGCCGGGAAAACGCGGGGAATCATTCAAGCGATCCGGATTGTGGATCATAAAGCCGGGACATCTCCACTAATCGGGTATTATGCAGCTTTAAACCGATATCCCATAGATCTTCTTCGTCTCTTTTGATCCAGACAACTTCTCCCTGGACATGAAGGGGTTTATGGCTTTTAGGAATATCTACATCTACTAATATAGTATCTTTTATGTACAGGGGATCTTTCGAAACAAAACTCAATCCCTGGGCAGACGCATTCTTCAAAAAGACTTCACCTTCACTGTAATCCGTGGAATTCCGGTAGGTCGCCAGACAATTGGTTGGAAAACGTGAAAAAAGCCTGCTGTCTTCTGATAAAACCGTATCCTGAAAAACATCTGTGCCTGAAATTTCTTTGACCATAAATACCTCACATACAATAAGATAAAATTATTACCCAAAAGGCTTTCAACCCATTAATCTATGTCGATATCCGTATCCCGGCTGTGCGATTCAAAGTACTTGTTAAGCCGCGATTTGCAACCACTGTCAACGGCATCAAAAGATAATCCGATCCTGTAATGCTGCGCTTCATTGATCGGGGTCACCCACTTAACTTTGCCAACAACAAAAACCGGGTCATTATCTGCTTCCAGATCAAGTTCCATAACGATCTCCTGACCGACCTTGATCTCATTGTTTGCAATTAACCCTATACCCCCCTTACTAAAATCAATGGTGCGTGTTTTGTCAAATGGATCATTTTTCTTCGCATCGATCGGAACCAAACAAGAAACTCTCTCATCTCTTCTGTTTTCATTCATATTTTTTGTAACCTGATTTATATATTGATTTTAGATAAATTTCAAAAGTGCTGCAAAAACTTAACCTATTGCTGTCTCTATCTGTAACTCTTTTTAGGCAAGAAAAAAAACGATTGAAAGTTGTGATGATAATCAGGAAAACGTTTTCTTCAATTCAAATATAATACAGTTTATTTGAAAAAGCAAACTTTATCGTGCTTTTTTCAAAAATTTCCTGTTTTTCATAAAATTCCCGTGCTTTCCGAAGAATATCCCTGTGCAATTTTCAACAACACATTTTCTACAAATTGATGCGGTTTTATTGAATATTGAAAATCTCTTTGTTATACTATTAGCCAACAGATCAAAACAGCCCCTCTATTTAAAGGAGAAAAAAGTGGAAAATAACATTGATTGGATCATAGGTGGTATCTTTTTTGTGTTTTTTATTCTCGGTTGCTTCAAAGGGTTTTTGAAATCCATACTCGGACCGCTGTCTTTAATAGGATGTTGGATCTACGCCATGTTCTATTACAACCAGACACAGAAGTTCCTTATGGCCGCAGCCATCGCTGTCCTGGGGCCAATCATTATCAATTTCTGCTTTTCCCTGCTGATCAAACTCTTTCGTAAAATCTTTAATAAAGAAGATGAACTTTCTGCTATCAGCCGTTTGCTTGGAGGATTGGTCAATGTGACCTGGAGCGGTTTTTATCTTTTATTGATGATATTGCTGATTGCCATGATCCCTCTTCAAAATCCCAAATTTGTTTCCTTCAAACAGGCCTTGAAAGATTCGTACACCTACCGCATAGCCAAATACTTTATCGGGGAACGGATCTCTTTATTCAATAATCTTGAGCAAGTCTCAACCGCGGTCGAAGATCCGGAAACACTCAAAGAGATCCGGGAATCGGAGAAATTTCAAAAACTGCTGACAAATCATAAAGTCCAGGACCTTTATGAAGACCCAGAGATCCAGGAACTCATCGAAGAGAAAAACTACACTGCCCTGGTCACGAATCCCAAAATACAGGAACTCATGAAAGATAAAGACCTGATGATGCAGTTTTCCAGGATCGTTAATGAACATTCCCTGCAAAAAGGCAGAACCCAAACACTGATTGATGATTAATAATAGAGAGAAACCCGATTATCCGCACGACTATCACTTGCCGATACAAAAACGGGAAAAGATCGTCTCCAAAAGATCTTCATCCAGATCCCGTCCGGTTATGTAATCCAAATGACGCACCGCCTCTTTGATCTCTTCGGAAATAAACTCTAACGAAAGGCCTTCGGCAAAGATCTTTCCCGCGCGTTCTAAGGCTTGCCCGCATTTGCGCAATGATTCAATATGCCGCAAATTACTGACCAAGACGCCATGTGTGTCCATAGTGGTCTCATGCCAAATATTGGCAAAGATCTCTTGCTCCAGCACCGGCACCGAATCTTTGTGCAATGTCGATATCTCCAGGATTTTTTTCCCGGGGAATAGTGCTTGGACTTTTTCCTTATCGATATTATGATCCAAATCGCTTTTATTTAAAATGACGATAAGATTTTGGCGCGCGAACTGCTCGGTCAGCACCAGATCGTCTTTTGCGATAGATTGATTGATATCGAACAAAAACAGGACCAAGTCCGCAGCCTGAATATAGCGATGGCTTCGTTCCACAGCCTGCTCTTCGATCACGTCCCGGGGTTCCAGGATCCCGGCGGTGTCAATCAGCTGATACGGTATGCCCTGGATCTGGGCGTTTTCCTCGATCGTGTCCCGGGTGGTACCGGCGATCTCAGAAACAATGGCCCGCGGCTGCTTCAACAAGGCGTTGAGAAGAGAAGATTTGCCCACATTCGGGCGCCCGGCGATAACGATCTTAATGCCTTCCCGCAAGATCTTTCCATGCTCGCTGGAGGCTAAAAGCTCTGTTACATTTCGCGCTTGCCCGGCGATATTGTCACGGATCGCATCTAAAGACGCGGCGCTCAGCTCATCTTCCGGGAAATTCACCAAAGCCTCGATCTCCGTGTAAACAGCCATCAATCCAGAACGGATATGATCCAATTCCGTTGAAAGCTCACCCTTAAGCTGATGCGTGCTTACCTTTAAAAAGGCGTCTGTTTTCGATTGAATAATATCAAGGACAGCCTCGGCCTGAACCAGGTCAATCCGCCCGTTCAAAAAAGCCCGTTTCGTGAATTCTCCGGGCTCAGCTAAGCGCGCATTGAATCTCAATGCCAAATTCAAAATAGTCCGTAAGGAGACGCTGCCGCCGTGGGAACTTATCTCGACGATATCTTCTGTGGTATAACTGTGCGGGCCGCGCATTACGGTCAATAACACCTCGTCAATGATCTCAGGCGCGTGCGGGCCAACCTCCGGCGGATCAACGATGTTGCCCAGATGAACGGTAAAACTTTTAAACTGCGAAGGCGTGCCGCCTTTCTTCCCGATAAAAATCCTGTCCGCGATAGCCAGTGCCTCTTTTCCGCTAATACGCACGATCCCTATCCCCCCGTGGCCGCTGGGCGTTGAGATGGCAGCGATCGTATCATCTAAATGGGTAAAAGTTTTCGCCATATCTTTATCTACTCTTTTCCGGCTCTTTATCGCTCATGCTTTTTATGATTTTTTCTTCGCGCCGATGCCGATAAGGCTTAAAGCCTTGGCTTTTGTTTTAAAAAAGATCCGCGCCTCACTTGCCAGGAAAATCGACCCCGTTACCAATATCAACCGGTCCGCTAAATCCGCTCGCGTATCTGATAAAGCCGCACTCAAGGCCTTGGGCAAGGACCGGACGCGCAAACAATCTTTTCCTTTAAATGTTTCCGACAGAAAGGCCTGGCTGACCATAGCTGCCCTTTTTCCTGCAAAACGGGTAAAATACACCTTATCCGCGATTATATTCAAAGCGCGGCAAATCCCCGCGATATCCTTGTCAGCGGCGATCCCGAGGACAAGCGTTACTTTGGCGCGCGGATAAAGATCCCTGACGGTTTCAACCAAGGCCTGCGCCGAGATAACCGTGTGCGCCCCGTCTAAGATCACTAAAGGCGCGCTATGCACCATCTCAAAACGCAAAGGCCAGTGAACCCTTTGAAGCCCTTGAGCCACAGCGGTCTTAGTTAGACCGAATCCTTGTTTGCGCAAGGCGAGGATAATGCCCAGGGCTACCTTGGCATTGCTTAACTGATGCTCTCCGGCCAGAGGCAGATCAATAGGACGTGACGGTAAAAAGCCATAATCCGGTCTAAGCAGATAGTATAACCTGATCCTTTGCCGATGTCTATCACGCGACACCACATCAATGCCGATATGCTTCTGTGCGTAATACGGCTGTATGCCCCAAGTACGGCACCTTCGATTAATGACCTCGCAAGCTTCCGGGGCCTGCTGTGCCACCACGACCTCCTGTGTGGTCTTCTTGATAATAGCAGCTTTTTCACCGGCGATCTTCCTGATCGTATTTCCGAGAATATGGGTGTGTTCAAGGGTCATAACCGTTAATACGCTGATCATTGCCGGAGCCACACTGGTCGCGTCCTTACGGCCACCAAGGCCTGTCTCCAAAATAACAATTTCTGCTCTTTTCCTGTGAAAATGATAAAGCGCCAAAACCGTAATAAATTCAAAAAAGGTCAACCGGAAATCATCACGCGGATGCAAATTTTCCATGCGCTGCGTGATAACCGATACCCCTTGAGCAAAATCCCTCTTAGAAATAAGATCCGAAAAGGGCTGAGGGGAAGAAACCTCCGGGGCCACAGGCTTCTTCAAAAGGCGTATCCTTTCTCTGAGATCCTGGATATGCGGAGAGGCAAATAAACCGACCGTGTAGCCGCCTTCTTTGAGCATACTGGCCGTCATAGCGGCCACCGATCCCTTTCCCTTTGAACCGGCAATGTGCACGATCTTTAAATCTTTATGAAAATCAGACAAGGCCTTCAGTACCCTTTTAATGCGGGTCAAATGAAAGTGTTGCGGGGCCGACTGATGCAGAGACTTTTCATTGTTAACCAAAGACTCCACATATTTTCGGGCAGCAGCATATCTCATAAGGGGATCCACCTTGGTCAGGCGCGTCAATGCCCATGAGGGGAAAACCCTCAGGCCAATGGAGGGTCAGTGTTTAAAATGCCGGATCCCGGTCATGATCATCGCGATCCCGGCTTTATTACAGGCGGCAATGACATCGCTATCCGCGATAGACCCGCCGGTTTGAATGATCACCTTGATACCGGCCCGGGCCGCGAGCTCGACATTATCGGTCTTGGGAATAAAGGCATCAGAAACCAAGATCGCGCCTTTGGCTTGTTTACCGGCTTTACGGATCGCGATGTTCACACTCTCAACCCGGGATGTCTGTCCGCAGCCGATCCCTACGGTCTTTCGGCCCTGAACAAGAATGATCGCATTGGATTTCACATTTCTGACAACATTCCAGCCGAACAGAGCGGATTCCATTTGTTTCTCCGTAGGCCTCTTTTGAGTAACAACGCGCAACTCTTTTTTATTGATCTTGCGCGTATCCCGCTCTTGCAACAAAAGGCCGCCATAGACCTGTTTAAGATCAAACTTATTTTCTTTGGTTTTTTTAAAATCGAACTTGATCAAACGCAAATTTTTCTTCTGCGTCAGCACTTTCAAGGCATCTTTCTCAAACGACGGCGCAACAACACATTCCATAAAACCGCTTTTGTTAATAAGCCCGGCTGTCTTAACATCCACCTTCCGGTTCAATCCAATGATCCCGCCAAAAGCCGATAAAGCATCGCACTTCCAGGCATTCTTGTATGCCGCAGCCAAATCTTTGTCCTCAGCTACCCCGGTAGGATTATTATGCTTAATAATGCAGACCGCAGGCCCCGTGAAGGCACGAACCCCTTCAATAGCCGCGTTCAGATCAAGGATATTATTAAAAGAAAGCTCCTTGCCGTGCAACTGTTTGCTGGCAGCCAAACCCGAAGGCTCGTCGGTGGTGCGGTAAAAAGCCGCTTGCTGATGGGGATTCTCGCCATACCGAAGGTCCTGGCATTTGGTGTAGTGAAAACTTCCTTCCTCCGGCATGCGCTTAAACGCCTCGCCCTCGGCTTTCACGCTTTTTTTCAAAAATCCGGAAACGATCGAATCATCGATTGAT
>JAGYNW010000129.1 GCA_018399915.1 Candidatus Omnitrophota bacterium | reverse complement strand
ACCTTGCTTTAAGCACTTAAGCGAAGATTTTTCTTTTGAAACCAAATAAACCGAAAAGACTGCTGCCAAAAAGGAATACGGTTGCCGGTTCCGGGACCGCGTTTGTGTCCGCGTTCAACTTTAAAACATCATTGCCGCATTCCATGGTCCAATGCAGCCAGATATCACCTCGATCAACATTCGCTAATCCGATATCAGCCAATGCGATTTTTGTCTCAATAACATAATGGGCATTAATAGCCGCTGTGGTATAAACAAGATCCGTTCCTAAATTATAAGAAGGACTTGCTTGGCTATAATCTAATCGCCAGGGGCTTGCCGCTGAATGGTCATTCGGAGCTGAGTTATAAATAACATCGCTTAAGACATCAGAAGAATTTAATGCATATAAATCCCCATTCAATACATTGACCGCATAAGTAGAACCCACGGATGGAACTGTTGTAGAATTGAACGGATCAGTTGTACTGCCGACATTAATAAACAGATCGCCGGCCGGATATTCACTCTCATTAAAAGACAGCCCCGTGATCAAAGCTATATACGCGTAATTCGCGTCATTATCAAAATAGATGGCCTCTGCATCGTATTGGTTATTATAGTGGGTGTATCCTGGGTGCACTCGCGTATTTACTCTAGTATACTGCGAATCCGCGTTTGCGTTATCCTCGGTCCAGTAATCAATATCATTACCCCCGGAAGGAAGATTATCATCCAAATACCCGTTTGTATAGCCCTCAGGTGTATTCCCGTTCGGCAATTTATAACCGTAGCCGCGGTAATGGTAGTCCCCATTATTCAAATTAATGCCCCAATCATCCACCAAGCCATCAATCGTATAGTAGGCATATGACGATGTGGCGCTAAAAACAACAAAAGTTAACGCCATTATTAAAATTTTTTTCATTTATTATCCCTTTTTCGTGTCCGTGTAATTGCTTTACCTAAAAAGGGAGCAATAATCATACCAAAAAGGGAATATGGAGAGGATTATCTATAAATATAATGGAAATAATAACTTACAAAAAAGTTAACACTTATGGAAACAGGTCATTCACCCTGTCGGCAGACCGGTTTTGAGGACGCCCAGAAGAGCAAACAATGCTTAACAAGCTGTAAGGCTAGTAATATCAAATGCTTACAATCTTGATAAAAAACAATGAACATATGTTTAAAAAATTAAACATTTGCTCTTCTAAAATCCCCTAAAAACCCTAACAGGCAGGAAAAAGGAGCAAAAAGGTCGTGCCCCGGCCTTTCTTACTCTCCACATCGATATGACCTTTAAAGCTGCGGACTATATTGTAGGCGGTAAAAAGACCCAGTCCGGTTCCACGGTTAACATCCTTTGTAGAATAGAACGGATCAAAGATCTTGCCTATATTTTCTTTATCAATCCCCTCCCCGTCATCAGAAATCGTAACGGTAACGGTCTTATCCCCTTGTGATGTTTTGATCGAGATCTTTCCGCCTTCCTTTACTTCCTTGATCGCGTCCCGGGCATTAAGGACCAGATTGATAATCACTTGCTGCATCTCATCCGTGTTTACCTTGATCTTGTCCACAACGTTCAATTCCTTAACAAGCTCAATACCGTTACCTTCCAGTTGATAAGTGATCAACTCGCACGCCTCTTCAATCACATCATTAATATTGACTTCACAGACCTCAAGCATATTATTTCCGCGGGAATACTTAAGCAAAGACATCACGATATCACGGCACTTTTTGGCAGATTTTTCGGTCAGGTCAATTAATGTGGGATTGTCTTCATGCGTCAGATTCTCGGCAATCATATGCAAATTGGTAATAATACTGGCAAGCGGACTGTTCAACTCATGCGCGACACCGGCCGCGAGCTGACCCACGCTGGCCATTTTCTCAGACTGCACAAGCTTTGTGTTCACTTCTTTCAATTTTTCTTCAGTCCGCATACGGCCTATTGCAAAACGCACAGTCTTATTGAGGTCCTTTAAGTTAAAACGGCCTTTGTGCAGATAATCCTGAGCCCCGCTATCCACAATATCGTCCTCAATTTCATCCCCTTCCATGCCGGATATGATGACCACCGGCAAAAAAGGCCTTTTTTCTTTGATGCGATGTATCGTGGCCACTCCCACACTATCATCCAGATTAAGGTCCAGAAGCACGATATCAAACTCATTTTTGTCCAGGCACTGAAGACATTCCTTCAATGACTCCGCAACTACAATCATATCCACTTTTGAAGAAATACCCTCAACCATTTTCACAAGAAGGCCGCTATCTACCTTATTATTCTCAACGATCAAAACCTTCAATCCATCTTCCGGCTCTAATTCAAACTTAAGGTCATCTTTTTTTTCCACCTTCATATCCTTTGTTAGACAATTACTTTTTCGGGATCGTTACAATGATCTTGTTTTCCGCAACATCTGTCTTGATCTTCTCGGCATCCGCGTCTTCAGGTAAAGGCAGTGTCTTCAAAAACGAACCATAACTGCGCGCGCTAAACATACTTTGAGGTCCTGTCTCCTCTTTTTTTGCGGACATCTCTCCTTTTATAGTAATGGAATGTTCATTAATTTCAATATCAATATTGTCTTTGTTAATATCCCCGACTTCTACCTCCATCACATAAGAATCGCCCTTTTCTTTGATATTAAAATCATTGTCAAAGTTCAGAGAACTGTTGAACATCCCGCCATTAAAAGCCGGCCCGCGTGAATTCAGGGAATGGGTGAACATGCGGTCGATTTCCTCCCGGATACGGTTCATCTCTTGAAAAGGATCCCAACCGCGCCTGGGGTGGCTCGGAGATACAGCCGCGCCCTGATCTGCAGATGACTCAAGGCCACGGTTATCCTTGACCGCTAATTGTTTGTTTTGTTTATGGCTTACCAGGGTCTGCTTAAGGCGTTTGACCGGGATGGCAAAACCGATACTTTGCGAATCCTGCACCATGGCGACATTGATGCCGACCAGGTCGCCATCAAGATTAAGGAGTGCGCCACCGCTGTTTCCCGGATTGATCGGGGCATCGGTCTGGATCAGCTCACTGGACACAAGCCCGCGCCGAGAAAAAGCTTTACGGTCAATGCCGCTGATAATGCCGGAGGAAACCGAATTCTCCAGGCCCAAAGGATTTCCGATGGCGACAACGGTCTCTCCGATAAAAATATCATCGTCTTCGCCCAGATTAACGGCTTTTAGCGGCTCTTCACTGTCCACCCGGATCAGGGCCAGGTCATCTTTCAGGTTCTCATAAACGATACGGCCTTCAAGTTTTTTCCCGTCATTAAATACGACAAAAATATTGCTGGCCATGTGCACAACATGCGCATTGGTGACGATCAGGCCGCTTTCATCCACCACCACACCGGAACCCACGCTTTTCAGTTTCAAGGCACGCCTGCGGTGCATTCCGTAAAAATTGTCAAACAGCCGGTCAAACTGGCTTCCATAATGGCCCCAGTAAGGATTTTCCCTCAACAAGACCACATGCTCGGTACTGATATTGACCACTGCCGGTGCGTTTTGTTTAACCACTTTGACAACAGGAGTTTCCCGGGATGACTGCGCCAATGCCCCGCTAACGGAATTGAAAGAAAAAATTGCGCTCACTATGCTCAAATAAAGAAATTTTTTATTCATCGTTATCTCCTCCTATTTTTTTGTTTTGATTTTTCACTTTGATCCTCAGAAAGAAGATCTTTTTTTAGGGAAAGAAGAAATTACAAAATATTACTTACTAAAAGATAACAACAGAACATAAACTCAAAGCCGACAGGTATTTTCAACAACAAGGGCATATGCTCCTCCACCCCATATAAAAAAGCCACAAAAGGCTTGCGGAAAAGTAAAAAGATGAACATGCCGAGAAGCTCATAGCCGACTATAAACATGATACCCCGCGACCCAAGCGAAGCATTGGCATGCGGGCCGTACATCAGGACATGAACCAAATAAAATCCGCCGATAACAAACACGGAACTGATCAATAATTCGATAGCCGACGCCTTTTCCGCCTCCGCCAGGATCCCTTTACTATCAAATTGGATGGAACGGAACATAAGAAAAATAAAAGCGATTAAAATAAGATCGGCAATGATTTCTTGCAAAAAGTTATCCTTTGATTATCCCGGATTATCCAGGCACAGAATATGCTGTAACGGCATATCAATTATATTAAAGGATTGTATATCTGTCAAAAAATTTCCTATTCATAGTAGTGTCCGTTAACCCAAATGCGCTCAATGTACATGATCTCACAGGCGCCGTCTCCGGTATCTGTGCGGCGCATACTGCTTTCCCAGGAAAATCTGTGGCCCCTGCGGCCGGTACCGGAAAGCTTTACCAAATAACCGTCAAACGTGACCTCATCGCCCGGGATAAGATTCTTTACCACATTGAGCATACTGTTGGAAGTGGTCAGGATATGATTATTCGAGGTGTGCCTTTGCAGGTATTTGATACTGACCGGTAAACCCGGCCGCGGAAAATAATACAGGAATCTTCCCCGCTGTCCATAACGTACATATTCATCCACATCCGGATCAGCCATCTTCCCCCAGGCAATACCCACGTCAGCCGCGCTCATCCAGGACCCTCTATCGCGGATCTGTTGGACGGCTACGACCTTCCCGGTGATCCGATAGCGGGCCAGAAATTTCATCCGCGCCTTTTCAAATCCGTTCTTTCCTTCAATAACCAACGGACGCCGGTGCCGGCATCTGATCTGCATAGGCTCGCCTTCCTGATCCAGGCGCATATCCGAATCTTTGATCAATAAACAATTCGGATAAGTGGCGATGCGTATTAAATACCCCGCAAACAGGAGCCCTGCGATAATGACAATAGAAAAAAACTGAGACCTGAAACGAAATCCCATAATGATTATTGCGCTTCCTTAAAAACGGATTAACGATTGCCCTTTAGCCTTAATCCTGAGGATCCTCAAGGTTTTCTTGCTCGGACGGCTCAAGGGATGGCGCCTCATCCGCATCTGTCACAGCATGGGGCGTGGCGCCAAAAATTTCTTTAGCCGCGTCAAGCTCTTCCTTAAACCCCCAGGCTTCAACCAAACGGTTAGCATCGCGTTCATGTTCACGGATATAATGCTCACCGCCATGCACCAGGAAACGGTGCGCCAGCTCATGATAGATAACACCTTCAATAGCCGGCACTGTCCCGATATCGCCCAACTCCGTGCTCAGCTTGATCAGGGTAAATCCTTTTTCAAATGACGGCGGATCATGCTCAAAAGAAATCACGTTGGATGTGGCGGCAAACCGGGCCATGCCTTTATAATGCACCTCTGTGAACAATACCGGACGGCTCCGGTCCGTGATCTCATAAAAGACCTCGATAGGAATCTTGTTCATGCAATTACTGATGGCCTCATACATTTTCGGGATGTAATGGATGAACGCCTGAGAGCAATACTCGCTTAAATACTCACGCACGATCTCTGCGCGGTCGTTTAAGGCCCAGCCCAACAAAAGCTCATCGACAAAATAAAACGTAACCATATCATAGGCCCTGTGTCGGTAACGCTCAAAAAATTCCAGGCCCGGGGCAAAATCATAGGTGTAGTCATAGGTGATCCACTCTTCATCCCCATCCTTACGGTATGTGCGGGAAATTTCTGTGGGATAAAATTCTTCAAAATGTTCCTGGGACATCCCCACATAAACATTGGGGACATCTACCAGAAAATCCACGGGTTTGGCGTGAGCTGAAGCGAATGCCATAACAACAAAATAGGCCACAAAGCAAGAGATCAAGAATTTTTGTTTCATGACAATCATACTAAAACAAATCATGTTGCAACGCAATCACGAAAAAAAATAAAGTAGTGTCAAGAACTCTGCTGACTTTCAGAGAGCGCGCAACCTAAATTAGCTTTGTTTAATTCTTTTAATAACGCATACACCCAACGCCTGCAACTTTGAGGATTTGGGAACCTACGAAAAACTTTTATCCTTCGTTTAAGCTCTTCAAATAAC
>JAGYNW010000128.1 GCA_018399915.1 Candidatus Omnitrophota bacterium | reverse complement strand
AACATAGCGCGTTTGCTCGATGATTCTACCCAGTTGTGTATTTTGACAGGCAAAAGTATGATCAAGCCATTGCCTTTTACCAAAAGGCTCTCGCCGCTACCGACAGCCAGAGCGCGGATTCCTATACCTATAATAATATGGGGCGGGTGTTTTTTGATCTTCAGCAATATGACAGGTCGCTGGCGTATTATTCTCAGGCGATCGCTTTGAATCCTTATCTTTTTGAGGCTTACAATAACCGGGGCGCCCTTTTCCGTCGGCAGGGCAGATATGATTTAGCTATGGGCGAATACAATAAGGCCTTGCAACTGAGTCCCCGTGATGTGGATGTCTTAAGCAATAAAGCCCTGCTTTACCGCATCCAGGGAAAACATGCCCAGGCGGTCAAGATTTACACCGACGCGATAAGGGCAGAAGATAAAGACGCACGCGTGTATTATGACCGCGGCATTGTCTATAAAGAAATGCACAAGTATAAGGCCGCGTTAAGGGATTTTAATGCGGCCCTTAACCTTAAAGATGATTATAAAGAGGTTTACAATGACCGCGGTATCCTGTTGAGCCAGGCCGGCAAGTATGCATATGCTTTGGCTGATTATAACCGTGCGATAGAGGTTGATCCGGAATTTTTTGACGCGTATTATAACCGCGCTTTATTGCATATGAAGATGCGGGCTTACGCAAAGGCTGTCGAGGATTGTGTGATCGCTATTACCCTGGACAATAATTTTACTGACGCGTATTTCACCAAGGCAATGGCTTTTTATCATCTGGGTGAGTATGAGAAGGCCTTGCATAATCTGGATCTTGTGATCATTCTGGAACCGGATAATCAAGAGGCCCGTGCCCAAAAACAACGGATCAAAGATCTCTTGTAAATTACATAGGAAGACACCTTTATGCTCAAAACAGGCCGCAGTGACAAACACGCCGGCAGGCTTATCCTGGCCGGGATCATTCTTGTGACCGTGATCGCCTTCTCGGGCGTATTGCAAAGCGGGTTTACGGACTGGGATGATGATACTTTGTTGACTGAGAATCCGGATGTGCGCGTTTTATCCTTTGAGAATATCCAAAAGATCTTTACCTCGACGTATGTGCAAACCTATATTCCATTAACGGTCTTTTCCTTTGCCGTTGAGCACGCGCTGGTCGGATATAAGGCCTGGGTCTATCACTTCAATAATCTGCTTTTGCATTTAGGCGTGGTCGTATTGCTTTACGCGACCGGCCGGGCTTTGGGCTTGAGAATCCTGGCCGCGGGCCTGGGCGCTTTGCTTTTCGCGGTTCATCCCATGCATGTGGAATCTGTGGCATGGATTACTGAGAGGAAAGATGTGCTCTATGCCTTTTTTTATCTGGGCGCGCTGTATGGCTACCTGAAATATTTGCCGACAGGTTGCCGGCGTAAATATTTTCTGGCGGTATTTTTGGGCCTGTTAAGCATTTTGGCCAAATCCATGGCCTTGAGCCTGCCGCTTATTCTGTTTGTTCTGGATTGGATGCAAGAGCGTAAATTTTCGCGTTGGACATTTTTGGATAAACTTCCGTTCTTTCTATACGTGGTACCGATTGCCGGCATCACGTACGCGATCCATTCCCGGATTCCTGAGGTGAGCGTGTCTCAGGCCGTGCTGACATGGATATGGTCTTTGACTTTTTATATCCGGAAATTCTTTTGGCCAGTGGCCTTAAAGCCTTTATACGGGTATGCCACGCCGGTATCACTGAGCCATCCGGAGTATCAGATCGCTCTCGCGCTTTTTGTCCTTATCGCTATCAGCCTTTGGTTGGGGCGCAGGCACCGCTGGTATATTTTTGCCTGGTTGTACTATTTTCTGTCGATATTTTTTTTGTTGCGCTTTGATCATGCCCGCGATCTCGGTATTGTGGCGGACCGCTTTATGTATCTGCCAAGCGCGGGATTTTGTCTGTGGTTCGGCTATTGCGCTGAGCGCCTGTTTATTAAGACACGCCTGTCGCTATGGCTTAGAGGCGCGTCCGTGCTTTTGGCGGGTATCTTGTTTACGGGCTTGTCTGTCATGACGTACCGGCAGGTCGGCATCTGGAAAAATAAAGCCATGTTATGGGAGCGTCTTAGCGAACATTTTCCGGATAAGGCGGTTGCTTATAATAATCAGGGGATCGCGTTTTATGAGCAGGGGGACTTTGAACGTGCCCTGGATCTGTATAATCGGTCTTTGGCCATTGATCCGCATAGGGCGAGGGTTTATGTGAACCGGGGCAATGTGTATGCCCTTCAGCAGGCCCATGCCAAGGCACTGAAGGATTACGCGGCTGCGATACAATTGAATCCGGACAGGAAAGAGGCGTATTTAAACCGCGCCGGGGTTTACCGCTCCTTGGGCCGGGCGGGGGCCGCGATGGCGGATCTCAACCGGAGCCTAAAACTGGACCCGGGATTTGTCAAGGCCTATCAGGCCCGGGCTATGCTGAATTTTGACCGGCAGGAGTACCGCGCGGCCTCAGCGGATTATACCTGGCTGATCGAAAAGCTTCCGGCTTCGGATTTCTTGTATACGCAAAGGGGGCTGTGTTATCGTGCCCTGCGGCAATTCGGCAAAGCCCAGATGGATTTTACGCGCGCGCTTAAGGTGAATCCTACGAATGTGCTCGCGTTGATGAACCGCGGGAATCTGTACGGCATGCAGGGCCGTCTTGAGCCTGCCTTGAAGGATCTGAACGCTGCGATCGCGCTTTCTAAAGACAATGGGCTTTTATACAATGACCGGGGTGTGATTTATGGAATGCGGGGAGACTATGCGCGGGCGATCGCGGATTATGATAAGGCCTTATCATTGAACCCGCATTATGCGCCGACCTATTACGCGCGTTCTTTGGCCTACAGGGCTATGCACGAGACAGAAAAGGCCCTGACGGACGCGCGAAAAGCCAGGGCATTGGGTTTGGAAGGGCTCGACGCGTATATTGATACATTAAAACAGTAAGGACGGGATGATTACGATGGGAAAAAGATCCAGCAAAGATTTTCGGATAACCGGCATTGATCTGATCGGTTTCTTTTTGATGGCCGGCGGCATTTATCATCTGATCGGGATCAGTGATTACGGTTTTTATCAGTTCATGTTTCAGCAGTTGGCGTCGAGGGCCATTTTTTACCGTTATATCGTCTCTGTTCTGTTTCGATTGATCACGATCGCCGCAGGCCTGGGCCTGGTCCTGCGCAAAGAGGCCTTCAGGAAATTTGCTATCGGGTTGGCTGTGTATATGCTTTGCACGGTTTATTGGAAGCATCCGTTTTATGTTTTTGAGAACCTGGCGATTTACAGCGAATACCATGTTTGGGATACCTCCGGGCATTATCCGTTGGCCTATCCATGGCATCCGTATATTTCCATGGGCTTTTATTATGTGATGGATATTGTCTTTTCGCTAGCGGTTCTTATATACTTGAGGAAAGACGCGGTAAAACAACAGTTTCATTCAAGAAGATAATAAGGCAGGGAAGTTTAATCATAATATTTATAATGAAGGGAAAAGAAATGACACTTTCGGTCGATAACGCGGGAAAATTGATGAGCCGGGTCAGGGAGAATCTGTCTTTGGTCATTCATGGAAAAGAAGAAAAACTGGAACTTGTGGTGCTTGCCCTTACCGCCGGGGGGCATATCCTGATCGAGGACATTCCCGGGGTTGGCAAGACCACCCTGGCCAGAGCGATTGCCAAGACCGTTGCCGGCGAATTTAACCGGATCCAGTTTACGCCTGACCTTTTGCCCACGGATATAACGGGCAACAATATTTTTGATAAAGATAATCATTGTTTTGTTTTCAAAAAAGGCCCGGTGTTTGCCAATATCCTTTTGGGCGATGAGATCAACCGGGCGTCCCCGCGCACGCAATCCGCGCTGCTGGAGGCCATGAGTGAAGAGCAGGTTACTGTTGACGGGGAAAGTCATTCTTTGCCTAAACCGTTCATTGTGATCGCCACCCAGAACCCGATCGACTATCACGGCACCTATCCTTTGCCCGAGGCGCAGCTGGACCGGTTCATGCTCCAGATTGACCTGGGGTATCCGCCCCAGCAGAAAGAAAAAGAATTGGTGATTAACCGCACCAGCCTTGACCCGATCACGGCGATTGATCCGGTCTTGTCTCTGGGGGATTTTCAGAATTTGCGCAGTTTAGTGGATCAAGTGCGCATTGAGGAATCGGTCAGCGACTATTTGTTGAGGATCGTGCTGGAGACACGTTCGCATCGTCAATTGCGTTTGGGGGTATCGACCCGGGGTGCACTTTTGTACGGCCGGATCGCGAGGGCCCGCGCGCTTATGCAGGGGCGGGATTATGTGATCCCCGAGGACGTCAAGGAGCTTGCCGCTTATGTGCTTTCGCACCGTATTCTGCTTGATACCAAGGCCCAGTACAGCGGCGTACTGAGAAATGCCATCATTAATGATATTGTCGCCTCTTTAACGGTTCCCAGATAATGCCTAAACGGAAATATTCTTTTTTTATGCCGGCCGAGGATCACCATTTTGTCAAACGCTCGGTCATCTACGCGCGGATGTGGCTGACGGATTTTGGACGGATCCTGTGCGGGATCGTCTTTATCGGCGGGATGGTCTCATCGCCGGGGCTGCATATTGACGCCTACCTTTTACCGAGTTTTATTCTGGCGGTCTTTGTGACCGCTTTTTTGTTTGCCTACATGAACCGGCCCAGGTTGAGCGCGCGGCGGATCCTGCCTTCCCCGTGCAGTGCCGGGGAGTTTTTGATTTATGATGTGCTTATTACCAATCAGGGCCGGTATCCTGTGCGGGATCTGAAGGTTTCCGAAGGTGTGCTGCCGTATGGCATCTATGACGCGCCGGATCATGAGGCATATCAGGGTTATATCGATTGGCTGAAGCCGCAGGAAAGTGTAGTGATCAGGCTGGTGATCCGGTGCAAATACCGGGATATTTATGAGCTGCGTTGTTTACTGGCGGGAACCAGTTTTCCGTCAGGGATACTGAGGTTTCCCGTCAAGATAGTCCGCAAGGATCGCTTGATCGTGTATCCGCGTTTTTTAGTGCAGAGCGATTTTTTGGTCCCTTTTCAACGGGTATATCAGCCCGGAGGGATCGCGATCAGTTCGAATGTCGGGGACTCCAATGAGTTTCTGAACACGCGCGAATACCGCAAAGGTGACCGCCTGAAAGATATTCATTGGGCCTCTTACGCGCGGACAGGCAAATTGATCGTCAAAGAATATGTGGATGAATATTTTATCCGTGTGGGCATCCTTTTGGACACGGAACACGCCTCTGTATGGCAGAAAGATACCGCTATTTTTGAAACGCGTATTTCAACCGCGGCGGGCATTGCCGACGCGATCGCGAAAAAAGATTACATCATTGATCTGTTCGCAGCCGGCGATACCTTGCATCATTTTCAGATGGGGCGCGCACTCGCGCATTTGGAAAATTTGCTGGAATTGCTGGCCGGCGTTGAGGAATCAAAACAGGTGAATTTCCCGCAGCTTTTTGAGCAATTAACGCCGCACCTTAAACAACTTTCATCCATGATCATTCTTTTGGGTGATTGGGACCAGCGGCGGCAAGAACTCTGCCGGGCCATTGAGGCCACCGGTACACAAATCCGCGTTTTGATCTTTAAAGATAAACCCCTGACCCTTAACCCGGACAGGGATGTGACGCTTTTGCACGCGGCTGATCAAGGCAAATTGCTCCGTTAAGGGCCCCGGGGCTAAACGGCCGCGAATATCTTTGCGCCGGCGGAAGAAGCATAGCGTAACAACCATAAAGGAAAAAATGTGAGCATCGATAAACGGAAACAAACAGAACTTTTTATCCCCTTAGTGTTATCCTGGATCGTTTACAGTTTCGCGCAAAAAGATTTTTTGCTTCCGGCAGCCGCCTTGCTGGTGACCCTGCCTTCGTATGGGCATTTATGGGTTTCATCGAAAAAACGCGAAAAGGCGCGCCTGCGTATGGCGGCGCGTAATATG
>JAGYNW010000127.1 GCA_018399915.1 Candidatus Omnitrophota bacterium | reverse complement strand
TACATTGGGCAAGAGAAGTCGAAAATTTAGGTGCCGGTGAAATTTTATTGACAAGCATGGATTATGACGGGACAAAAGATGGGTATGATCTGGCATTGACGGATGCCGTTTGCAAATGTGTTAATATTCCTGTCATTGCCTCTGGGGGAGCAGGCAAAATCGAGGACTTTAGCAACTTATTTGCGCAAACCAATGCGGATGCCGCATTGGCCGCATCTGTTTTTCATTATCAGGAATTAACAATAAAAGAAGTAAAAAACCATTTAAAAAGCAAAGATATCGAGGTGCGATTGTGAAAAAGAACAAAGCAGAAGAAATGGTGATTACGCCAAGGACCATTAAAAATCTCAAATTTAACGCAGATGGATTAATTCCGGCGATCGTTCAAGATTATAAATCCAAAGAGGTCTTAATGCTTGCCTATATGAACATAGATTCTCTAAAGGAAACCTTGAAAGGCGGAAAGACCTGTTTCTGGTCCCGCTCACGAAAAGAATATTGGGTAAAGGGAATGACCTCCGGGCATTTCCAATTTGTTAAAAGCATTCATTTTGATTGCGATCTGGACACCCTGTTGATTAAGGTAAGACAAGTCGGAAGCGCGTGCCATACAATGGAAAAAAGCTGTTTTTACCGCAAAATTGAACCTAAAAAATAATTATGAATTGTTATCCATCAGAAAAAGAATTTTTAAAATTAAGCCGAAAAGGTAATCTAATTCCTGTGTACCAGGATATTTTAGGCGATCTGGAAACCCCTGTTTCCGCATATTTAAAAATTTCGCAAAAGGCCAAATACTCTTTTCTTCTGGAATCTGTGGAAGGTGAAGAGAAGGTCGCACATTTTTCCTTTCTAGCCAAAGCCCCCGACCTGATTTTAGAAACGAAAAATGATCAGGTTAAAATAACCCGGTTTAAAAACGGGCGCGAAAAGATTGAGACCTCCACAATTAAAGATAATCCTTTATCTTTTGTCAGAGATATCCTGAATCAATACAAATTTGTGAACATCAAAGGCTTACCCCGTTTTTGCGGTGGCCTGTTAGGATATCTGAGTTATGATATCGTTAAACATTTCGAGAAAATCCCCCGTAATACACGGGATGACTTAAAATTGCCGGACACCCTTTTGGTAAGGGCCAAGGATTCCATTATCTTTGATCATTTAAATCATAAAATTAAGCTGCTTTCCTGCGTTTATGTTAGTCCTGGTAGCACAAAAGAGGAAAAACGCCAAGCTTATCGGTCCGCGGTTAAAAAGATCAAGAAGAACATTAAAGAATTGAGCCAACCCTTAGTCCGAAAGTCGTCAAAACCCAAAAAAAATGTTAAGCTTAGTGTTAAATCCAATTTTACAGAAGATGAATTTAAAAATATTGTTAACAAAGCTAAGAGGCAAATTCGGGCCGGAGAGATTATTCAGGTGGTCTTGTCCCAACGCTTTACGGTTCCTATCAAAACGGATCCGTTCAATATATACAGAACTTTACGCGCTTTAAACCCATCGCCGTATATGTATTATTTGAACTTTGATGATGTTCAAATTATCGGATCTTCTCCTGAACTTTTGGTGCGTTGTGAAGATAATATTGTGGAAACACGTCCCATTGCCGGTACCCGGCCAAGAGGAAAGGACGAAAGACAAGATGCCGCTTTGGCCAAAGAGCTTCTGGCTGATCCTAAAGAAAAAGCTGAGCATATCATGCTTGTGGACTTAGGAAGAAATGATCTTGGGCGTGTTTGTAAAAAAGGTTCCGTGCATTTATCTGAATTCATGTGCGTTGAAAAATACTCGCACGTCATGCATATCGTAAGCAATGTTGTAGGACAAATGGAAAATAAAAAATATGATCGCTTCGACGCCCTTAGGTCTGCTTTCCCTGCCGGCACATTATCCGGGGCTCCCAAGATACGGGCAATGGAAATAATTGAAGATCTGGAAAAACAAACCCGTGGCCCTTATGGCGGATGCATCGGATACTTTAGTTTTTCAGGGAATTTGGACACATGTATTACAATCCGGACTATTATTGCACTCAAAGGCAAAGCCTACATCCAGGCCGGAGCAGGAATTGTCGCGGACTCTAAACCTAAAAAAGAGTATCAAGAGACATTAAATAAGGCTAATGCGCAAATTATGGCGATCAAAATGGCGCATTCTGAAATAGAAAACTAGCAAATCGAATTTGAAAAAAAAGAGACAAAAAAGGAGACCAAATGGAAGTAAAGATTAGACTACAAAGAGCAGGAAAATCATCTAAGGGCAGATACAATTACCGTATTGTGGCTATCAGCCGTACCAAAGCCCGGGATTCCAAACATTTGGAAATTATTGGATACTACGACGCGGCCAAAAACCCCGCCATTATTTCTGTTGATCAGGAAAAACTTGATAAATGGATTAAAAATGGTGCCCAGATGTCATCAACCGTTAAATCGCTGGTCAAAAAAGCGGATAAAGCGATCCAAGCTTAAAAGGATTATCTTGACAAAACTAACGGTGTAAACGTTAACTAAATATTTAAGAACGTCAATTATTTTAAAACTGTAGAGGGGAGTCTCATGCCTGCGAATTCATCTTTTCAGCAAATGCTTATTCCAGCTATTCTGATCTTTATCATTTTTCATTTTCTCGTTTTCAGGCCTCAAAAAAAAGAACAACAGAAAAAAGAGGAGATGAAGAAAAACCTAAAAAAGAAGGATAAAGTCGTCACGGCGGGTGGCATTCATGGTACTATTGTTAATGTTAAAGAGAAAACCATTGTTATCCGCGTAGATGATAATGTCAAGATTGAGTTTGATAAAGCGTCTGTCTCTGAAGTGCAGACATAACAACAGACAAACGAAATATTTAAACACTATAAAAAAAGTAACTGGTAAATCTGTCTTGATCCGGGAGGTATCATGAAAAAAAAATTAAAAACCAGGATTTTGGTTATTATAGGGGTAATCATTGTTTCTGCATTATGCACATTTCCTCTTGAAAAACATATAAATCTAGGGCTTGATCTAAAAGGCGGGATGCACCTTGTCCTAAAGGTAGACACGGAAAAATTGGATGATGATGCCAAGAGTGATGCTGTTTTGCGGGCCATCGAAATTCTGAGAAACCGGATCGATAGCATCGGCACGGCTGAACCTGTTCTCCAACGACAAGGACGCAATGAGATTCTGGTGCAACTTCCGGGAATTACAGACCGGGACAAGGCTCTGGCGATGATCGGGAAGACCGCACAGCTGGAATTCAGACTTGTTAACGACGATCCTAATGACCTGAAAGATGCCTTAGCCGGAAATGTACCTCAAGGATATGTACTGAAATATATTAAAAAAGAAGATGATGAACCTATTCTCGTTGAAGATAAAGTCGCGCTGAGCGGAGAATTGATTGAAAATGCCTTTGTTGATTATGATACCAACGGATTCGGACAACCCCATATCTCTCTCAAATTCAAATCCATGGGAGCCAAACAATTCGGTAAGCTAACTTCCGACAATGTGAACAAAAGACTGGCTATCCTTCTGGATGATGAAGTCCTTTCCGCTCCGAATATCAATGAACCGATCCTGGGCGGCACCGCAAAAATCACAGGCCAGTTCTCTTATGAAGAAGCTTCCTTGATCTCTTTGGCCCTCAGGTCCGGTGCATTGCCCGCACCGATGCACATAGAAGAAGAACGGACCATCGGACCTCTGTTAGGAAGGGATTCTATCAATTCCGGCATCAATGCAACGATTATCGGCTGTATTCTTGTTTTCCTGTTCATGCTGATCTACTACCTGAAAGCAGGCGTCATCTCCAGCATTGCCTTAGCCATCAACCTCATGCTGATCTTCGGGATTATGGGATTTTTGAACCTGACACTCCCGGCGCAACAATTGACCCTTACCTTGCCGGGTATCGCAGGTATTATTCTTACGCTGGGTATGGCCGTTGACGCTAATGTTCTGATCAATGAACGCATCAGAGAAGAAATCGCAAACGGCAGACCTCTTACAGCAGCGGTAAACAATGGTTTTGATAAAGCCTTAAAAGCGATCATCGATTCCAACACAACAACCTTGATCGCGGCTTTTATGCTTTTTTATTTCGGGTCCGGTCCTATCAAAGGATTCGCCGTCACTTTATCTATTGGTCTTATCGCCAGTTTATTTACCGCCCTCTTTGTAACGCGCACACTTTTTGATGCATTAATAAATCTGGGGGTGATCAAATCGCTTCCTATGTTAAGTTTTTTTCACAAGACCAATATCAACTTTGTTTCCAAACGCTTTTTCTGTTTTATTCTTTCTTCCGCATTGATAATCGCCAGCATTGTTACCTTTATTAATAAAAAAGATACTGCCTACGGCATCGATTTTGCCGGAGGGCAGATCCAGGAATACAACTTTGAAAAACCGATCCAATCTAACGAGGTCAGGGAAGCCCTTAAAGATGTCGGTCTGGATGATGCCATCATTCAGGTAACAAAGACCGTCAAATCCGATGCCTTGAGTGAAAACCTGAAAAAGATCGGGCTTCAGGATACTTTGATAAGTGAATCCGACCAAAAACTTGGCTCGGAAAATGTCCTCATCCGCACCAAAGAGATATCCAATGAAGTCTCCCAAAAGGTCCAGGCCACATTCAAGAAAAACTTTCCGGATAATCCTTATGAATTGCTCCGGATCGAAAAAGTCGGTCCTGTCGTTGGAAAGAACCTACAAAGAGCTGCGATCTTTGCGATCCTTTTCGCACTCGGTGGCATTTTAATCTTTGTTGGTTTCAGATTCAAACACTTTGATTTTGCCACGGCTGGCGTTATTGCCTTGCTGCATGATGTCATCATCACAACCGGTATCCTTTTGATGTTTGGACGCCAGATCGATTTATTAGTCGTAACGGCATTATTGACCATTGCCGGGTATTCCATAAACGATACGATCATCATTTATGACCGTGTCCGGGAAAACTGGTCACAAATCAGAAAATCTTCCTTAGCGGAAATCCTCAATCTGAGTATCAATCAAACTTTGGGAAGAACTATATTAACAACGCTTACGACATTACTGGTTGTGCTTACCCTTTACTTAAAAGGAGGCGATGTTCTCAACACATTCGCGCTATGCCTCTTAATCGGGTTTATCGCAGGTACTTATTCAACGGTTTTTATCGCAACCCCACTGGTCTTACTTTGGGAAAAGCATAAAAAATAATAACGACCATTTGCAAAATAACCTATAAGGGCCTGCTGAATTGAGCAGGCCCTTGTTTTTTAAAGGGCTGTTTTATGTTTGAAACATTTGAAGTTTTTGTCGGACAAACAATTGAACTCGATATCTTGCTGAACAATCTTGTAGCTTTTCGCTATCATAAATCCCGACGTGCCCTCGTTGAAGGTTCTTTTAGCCAAAGAGGAGGCATTGTTGAGATCTTTCCTGTCAACTTTGATTCGCCTGTGCGCATTGATTTTGATGATGATAAAATCCGTTCCATAGCGAGTATCAATATGAAAACAGGCAAATCGGTCTGGCAGCATAAAATCATCATCCTTTTTCCCAACAAACCCAAAAAAGAATCGGTGTTCACCCAGGATATTCCTTTAAACAATTTTGTCGATATTGAACGGGGCGATTATGTTGTCCATCATACGCATGGTATAGGCAGATATTTAGGCATCAAAGAATTTGAGATCGGAGATACAAAAACAGACCATCTGATTATCGAATATAAAGGAGGAGACCGGCTTTTTGTCCCGAACCATGACATCAAATTAGTGCAGAAATATATCAGTTTCCATAAAAGGCCCCCGCGTCTTTATAAACTCGGAAGTAATGAGTGGAAAAGGGTACGCGCCCAAATACAAAAACGCTTGCAAAAATTGGCAGCGGAATTACTCCATACGCAAGCATTACGCGCATCATTGAAAGGACACGCGTTCTCTAAGGATACGGATTGGCAAAAGCAATTTGAAAAAGGATTTCCGTTCAAAGAGACCCCTGACCAAGTCAAAGCCGTAACGGATGTCAAGTCCGACATGGAATCCCCCCAACCCATGGACAGGCTTCTGTGTGGCGATGTCGGC
>JAGYNW010000126.1 GCA_018399915.1 Candidatus Omnitrophota bacterium | reverse complement strand
ATATTTCTCAAAAATTTAAAGATTATCAAAGTCCGTCAGTGCAGCAAGCCGGGGCTATGCCCATTAGGGTTAATATTCCCAAACGCGGAAAAATCATTAATTTTAGTAAATTATTGGTCACAGATAATGAAAGCCCACAAGTCACCTTCAAATATATTAAATCTTACCCGCGCGTCATGATGGTGTTGCGGATACTGTTTACCCTGGCGGTCATCATCCTGGGGATCAAATTTTTCATCCGTTTGTTCCGCAGGAAAAGAACCAAAAAAGCCGGATTGCGGCCCGGTGAGCAAAATAAGCAGAGTGAATAAGTGTTCAGCAAGGATTATTTCTTCAAAGAAAAATAATTAAGGAAGGCTTTAAAACCGTGTAGCTTTCTTAAGAGGTCACCCATGGATCGTATCGACAGGATCATCTGCAGGATCTGCTTGGGCCGCAGGTAAAATTCTCTGAGCCCTTTGTCGATGAATTGATCGATCTGTACATTGGATAATTGCGGATAGCTGAGTAAGGTGCGTTGTTCGCCGTTTTCAGTAAGCCATTCACGCCAGTCTTGAGCGATGATATAATTATTATTTTTTGCCCAATGATAAAGAGACGTGCCGGGATAGACCGCGATGCCTGTGAACTGGACTGTGTCCATAGGGATGGATTTTGCGAAATCAATGGTCTTCTGCGCCTGCTGCGGGGTTTCTCCGGGCGCGCCAAACATAAAACAGCCGTGAACGATAAAACCCAATTTTTTGGCGGTCTTCGCGAAGCGTCGCGACATCTCAGTTGTCACATTCCCTTTTTTTACAGCCCGCAATCCTTCATCATATCCAAATTCAAAACCCGTCATCAGCATGCGGCAACCCGCTTTTTTCATCAATGGCAGAACAGACAGGTCGGTATTAACACGGGTGTTGCATGACCACGATATCCGTTTATGCAATCCACGGCGGATAATCTCATGGCATACCGCAGCTGCGTGTTCGGCCGAGGCGGCAAAGGTATCTGTTTCAAACATGATCTCCCGGATTTGCGGAAACAGCTCAAGATCATATTCCATCTCGTCAACCACTTTTTGCGGGTCCCGTAAACGCAGACTATGGCCATACATCAATTGCGGATCACGGCAAAAATTACACGCATTATTGCACCCCCGGCCGGTCATGAGTGTTAAAAAAGGGTATTTCTTGCCGGCGTCCGGATACCATTCTGGTTTGATCAGATGCCAGGCAGGGAAAGGAAGCTCATTAACATCCAGGGCAGGACGGTCAGCATTATTTACGGGTTGACCTTTATTTATCCAGGAAAGACCCGGTATGGTTTCGGTTGATTGTTTGCCGGCAAGGTCACGGAGGGTGAAATCATATTCGCCGCGGGCGATATAATCAAGCGCGCCATCAGCGATCCGGAACGTGTCCAGGACTTCAGCGCTTGCGTGTTGGCCTACAAATACGATTTTGCAAGCGGTGCGCGCCTTGAGCTCCTGCGCCTGATTGATATCGTTATAGATCGATGGTGTTGTGGCGTGGATCACAACTAATTCTGGTTCAAATCTCTCAATAACCGAATAGGTTTCTTCTTCAGAAAAGTTTCTGGCAGCGGCTTCCACAAAAATAACATCGTGTCCTTGATCCAAAAGTACTTGGGCGGCTGTCAAGAGATATTCCGGATGCCGTTGGACACGGCCTCGGGATTTTGCAGCCCAGCGGGCAACTCTGACAAAGTCTTTTCCAAAGGAGGGATTTAATATCGCGACTTTCATGGTTTCCTGTTTTATGTGTCTGCTTTTAAGTTACCCAACATATTAGACTTAGATCACTGAATTTTCAAGCATATTCTTAAGGCATTCGTGCGCCATTAAAATAAATAACATCAAGTCACGCAGAAAGATGTGCAAAAACAGTCAAAAATAAGGTTTCAATTGAATAAATCATTAGAATATGCTATAAATTTAGCTCGTAAATACATAAATATTTATAATACTAATAAATGAGGCAAAAATTATTATGACTGAGCCATTCAAATCTACTGATGTAATGAAGACCATTACATCACATTCCCAAAAATATACGATCGCGCATATCCCGAAACTTAAGCGCTTGGGCCTAGGCGATCCGGAAAGACTCCCTTTTTCCATTAAGATCCTTTTGGAAAGCGTTGTGCGGAATCATGATAATTATCAAATCACAATCAAAGATATTGAGACCTTGTTAAGTTGGACACCCCGGTATCGGACCAGCAAAGAAATCGCTTATAAACCCGGCCGGGTGCTACTCCAGGACTTCACAGGTGTTCCCTGTGTCGTAGACTTGGCAGCCTTGCGTTCCGGCATGAAATCCCTCGGAGGAGATATCCATAAGATCAATCCGCAGGTGCCGTGTGATCTGGTTATTGACCACTCGGTTCAGGTTGACGCCTATGGCACCCCTAAAGCCATGGACACAAATATTGCTAAAGAATTTCAAAGAAATAAAGAACGCTATGAATTTTTAAAATGGGGGCAGAAGGCGTTTAAAAATTTTTCCGTAATCCCTCCGGCCACAGGGATTATCCATCAGGTGAACCTGGAATATCTGGCTCAAGGCGTGCTGAAAAAACGCGTGGGCCAAAAGACCATTCTTTATCCTGATAGCCTCGTTGGGACCGACAGCCACACGACGATGATCAATGGCCTGGGCATTGTGGGTTGGGGTGTGGGCGGCATTGAAGCGGAAGCGGTCATGCTCGGTGAACCGATTTACATGCTTATGCCCGAGGTCGTAGGCATGGAACTGACCGGGGCATTGAAAGAAGGCGTTACCGCCACAGATTTGGTTTTGACCATTGTCGAGCTTTTGCGGAAGAAAGGGGTGGTGGGTAAATTTGTGGAATTTTATGGAGAAGGCTTAAAGCATCTCAGCCTTCCGGACCGCGCCACGATTTCCAACATGGGACCTGAGTACGGCGCCACCTTAGGGATCTTTCCGGTGGATGATATAACCCTTGCTTATTACCGCATGACCGGACGTTCTGCCAAACAGGTGGACCTCATTGAGCGCTACATGAAAGAGCAAGGCCTTTTTTACTCGGGCAAAGGAGATAAAACGCTCTACACCTCGACCCTGGCATTGGACATGTCCCGTGTTGAACCGTGTGTTGCGGGTCCGAAACGGCCTCAGGATAAGATATTCTTAAAGAACATGAAGGAGATGTATGACGCCACCCTGCGCAATCCTTTGTCCGAAAATGGATTTGCGGTGCAACCCGGTACTATCGACAAGCAGGTGACTGTCAACGGCGAAACAATCGGACACGGTTCTATTGTCATCGCATCCATTACCAGCTGCACTAACACATCTAATCCCTCGGTTTTGATCGGCGCTGGCCTGGTAGCCCAAAAAGCTGTGCAACGGGGGCTGACGGTTAAAGAATATGTGAAGACTTCTTTTATCCCGGGATCCCGGGTTGTGGAAGAATATTTACAAAAAGCCGGATTGCTTACCAGTCTGGAAAAATTAAAATTTCATATTATTGGATATGGTTGCGGCCCGTGTATCGGCAACAGCGGACCGCTTGACAAAGAGGTGGTGGAAGCGATCCGCGCTAATGACTTGATCGTCTCCAGTGTTTTAAGCGGGAACCGCAACTTTGAAGGCCGGGTCAGCCCGTATACCAAGACCAATTATTTGGCCTCGCCCGCACTCGTAGTCGCCTACGCGTTGGCAGGTACAACCCGTATAGATCTCACACGCGATGCCTTGGGTGTTGATACTGACGGAAATCCGGTGTATTTAAAAGATATCTGGCCGACAAGCGCTGAGATCGCAGCGCTCATCGCTAAATCCGTGACTGCCGCGGGATTTAAAAAATGTTTTAAAAATATTACCCAGGGAACCGCTCACTGGAGCCGGATCAAAGAAAGCGGATCCGATCTTTATTCCTGGAAAACCAAAAGTACGTATATTCAGGAACCACCGTTTTTTAAAGGCATGGCATTGAAGGCTGGTGCGATCACGCCTATCACAAATGCGCGCGTCCTTGTTAAGGTCGGCGATTCGATCACAACAGACCATATTTCTCCTGCCGGGGTAATCCCGGAATCAAGTCCCGCCGGCCAATACCTCGTGAGCCTTGGGATAAAACCGGAAAATTTTAACAGTTACGGTGCCCGCCGCGGAAATGATAAAGTCATGACCCGGGGAACATTCGCCAATGTACGGCTGAAAAATCAGCTAGTCCCCGGAACGGAAGGGTCCTGCACGCGCCATTTCCCCAGCGGCAAAACCATGAGTATTTATGATGCGGCTGTGCTTTATCACAAAGAGCCTGTTCCTTTGATCGTACTGGCCGGCAAAGAATACGGCACCGGCTCCAGCCGTGATTGGGCAGCCAAAGGCACGGCGCTTTTGGGCGTCAAAGTTGTGATCGCCCAAAGTTATGAACGCATCCACCGCAATAATCTTGCCGGGATGGGTGTGATTCCGCTGGAGTTTACCAAGGGCGTTTCCGCGCAAACACTTGGACTTAAGGGCGATGAGATCTTTGATTTTAAAGGAATTAATGAAAAACTGAAACCCCGCCAAAAGATCACAGTCACAGCCCGTGACGCTGCCGGGGAATCGATTTCCTTTAAAGCTACGGTGCGTCTGGACACCCCGGTCGAGATCGATTATTACCGCAACGGCGGCATCCTTCAGACCGTGTTGAGAAAGCTGGCAAAGAAATAAAAAATCCGAGATAGGAAACTACGATTAATCGATGAATTAATATTTTGTATGAACGCGGATAAACCCGCAAACATAAAGGAATCTATTATGGGAAAAAATATTTATGAAAAGATCTGGGAAACTCATCTCGTCAGGGAGTCACAGGGAGATACCGCGCTTATCTATGTTGACAGGCAATTGGTCCATGAAGTGACCTCCCCGCAGGCGTTTGAGGGGCTACGTCTGGCGAACCGGCAGGTGCGGCATCCGGAAAAGACCTTCGCGACCATGGACCACAATACTTCGACCAAAACGAAAGAATTCAGTCAGATGGAACCGACCTCACAATGCCAACTGAACGCACTTTCAAAAAATTGCCAGGATTTCAAAGTGAACCTGTACGATTACCAGCATCCTGATAACGGGGTGGTGCATATTTTCGCGCCTGAGTTAGGTTTGACTTTGCCCGGCATGGTCATTGTTTGCGGGGATTCGCACACCGCCACACATGGCGCCTTCGGCGCTTTGGCCTTTGGCATTGGCACCTCGGAAGTTGAGCACGTACTGGCCACACAAACTTTGCAGCAAAACAAATCTCGAACCATGCGCATCTCGGTAAACGGTCCACTGAATCCGGGTGTCGGCGCTAAAGATATTATCCTTTATATTATCGGACAGATCGGGACCGCGGGTGCCACCGGCTATGTCGTGGAATACGCCGGCAGCGCGATTACGGGTCTATCCATGGAAGGCCGCATGACGGTCTGCAATATGAGTATTGAGGCAGGCGCCCGGGCCGGTATGATCGCGCCTGACGAGACCACTTTCAACTATATCCGCGGACGGGATTTCGCGCCCAAAGGAGCACAGCTTGACGCCGCAATCGCGGACTGGCGCAAACTGCCCAGTGATCCGGACGCCCGGTTTGATAAGGTCCTCGGGTTCGAATCCCAAGATATCCAGCCGCAAGTCACCTGGGGCACCTCCCCGGGGCAGGTCACCTCGATTGATGACACTGTTCCTGATCCGGATACCTTTACCGATGAAGTCAAGCGGACTGCCGCCATTAAGGCGCTTGCCTACATGGATCTGAAACCCGGCACACCGATGACAGACATCGCGATCAACAAAGTTTTTATCGGATCCTGTACCAATGGCCGCATCGAGGACTTCCGGGCTGCGGCAATGATCCTGAAAGGCAGACGCATCAGCGCTAATGTTGAGGCTTTGGCGGTTCCGGGTTCCGGCCGCGTAAAACGTCAGGCAGAGGCAGAGGGGTTGGATCAAATCTTTACGGAAGCCGGATTTGAATGGCGCCATCCCGGCTGTTCCATGTGCCTGGCCATGAATGATGATAAACTTAAATCCGGTGACCGGTGTGCCTCCACA
>JAGYNW010000125.1 GCA_018399915.1 Candidatus Omnitrophota bacterium | reverse complement strand
GGGCTGAATCCCCGGGCAAAGACCAGGGCGCTACTTTTATCGTCGAACTGCCCGTACTCTCAGCCGTTGTGGCGGAAGAGACCAATGACAAAGATGTCACCAAAAGTTAGTTTGAAGCGGACTCAGCCTATTGACAGTTTTAAGTTATACGTGATAATAGATGAAAAATAAATTTCAGGAAAGGAATCACATGGACCCAAAAGTTTTAAGAGTACTGGTTGTCGAAGACGAGGATGATATCGCGCATTTTACCTGCAAGATCCTGGAGCGGGAGGGATTTTGTGCTTTCAAGGCGCTTGACGGCAAGACCGCGCTGGATATTTTTGAAAAAGAACATCCGCACATTCTCATGCTGGATCTGGACCTGGGATATTCCGATATCAAAGGCGTCAGTGTTCTTGAAAAGATCCGGCAAAACAACCATGAGATCGAATGTATCGTGATCACGCGCGTTACAGACCCGGAGGTAAAAAACCAAGTCACGCAGCTGGGAATAACCGACTATTTGAATAAACCTCTTTATCCTGACGATTGGCTTCCGAAAGTGCGCCAGGCCGCGCAAAGCATCCGGGAAAGGGGCCTTGACTGATGGCAAATCCGCATCCCCGGGAACAATCGATCTATGAAACTATTGAGCGTGAAAAGATCAAGGTGCCGTTTTTTATCTGGGATCTGATCTACCATTATATCGGCGATGAGATCACCGCGATCACACACATCGTCGCGTTCTTTCATCAAAATAAAGAAGCCATTGATATTCCCAGCGCCAAAAAGATCATTACGCATACACAAAATATCCGCGCGCTCATGGACAAGATCCTGCATCCGGAAAAGATCCCGGACCGGGAAACCCTGGACTCTTTACAAAAGATCAAAAAAGAAGACGTACACCTGCATCCGTTGATCAATGAACTGTTCACGCATTATATCAGCAATGATATCTACGGGATCAACATGATCGTCTGTTTTTACCTGGACCCGCTGGATGAAAATCCCGTTCCGGTTGAGGACGCCGAAAAGATCCTCGGCAAGATCGCCACTATGAAACAATTTATGGACCAACTGAGCCAGAGGACCAATCAGGCCATCAATCTGACACTGAGGCAGCAGCAGGCAGAAAGAGCGTCGCCTGAAGAAAAGGGGAAGCCATGATCAAAATATTAGTCGTTGATGATGAACGCGCTATTTGCGGTTCAGTCAAAAGATCATTCGAATATTTAGGCTTTACCGTGTTCACGGCCTTGACCGCCAAAAAAGCCACGGAGATCTTTGAAAAAAAACAACCGAAAATTGTATTTTTAGATATCATTTTGCCTGACGGCAGCGGATTAGACCTGCTCAAACAGTTCAAAGTCCTGGACCCTGAAGTGATCGTCATCATCATTACCGCCAAAGGAGATACCGAAACCCAAAAAAGGGCTGAACAGCTCGGGGCTGATGAATTCATCACCAAACCTTTCGGGACCAAGGATCTCAGGATCGTGGCCATGCAAAAACTCGGGAACCTGCTGGATAAAAGCGGGCATATGGAGCGGCCGTGCCTGCTCATCGTGGATGATGAACAAAAGGCGCGCGATAATCTCAAAGATTTCATTGCGCCCCGCTATAACTGCGAGATCCTTGAGGCGGCTGACGGCAAAACCTCTGTGTCTCAGGTCAAGGCTGTTAAACCTGATATTATCTTTTTGGATATCCGTATGCCGGGAATGAACGGATTAGAGGCCGTCAAGGAGATCAAAAAACTAAGCCCGGACACCCGCATCATAGTGATCAGTGCCTGGAAAAGTCCGGATGTGGCCAGCAAAGCCATGGCCTGCGGGGCCTTCACATACCTGGACAAACCGATTGATTTCGCGATCTTCCAAGAAAGGCTGGAAGCCGCCCTGATCAGTTTGGGTAAACTGCTGCGAAAATAAACAAAATTAATAACGCCCCGGATTTTCTACTGTAAGGAATTTACATTTGGTCTTACTGCGGTTTTCAAAAAAATGAGGTTTTGTGCTGTTAAAAGAGACCGTATCACCGCTGCCCAGAAGAAATTCCTGATCATCCACTGCACATGCCAATTCGCCGCTGATAACGTACAAGAATTTTTCATGCTTTTCATTATCTTCTTCGGCGTGATCCCGGGGGACCTGCCCGGAAGGCTGTAAAACAAATTCCTGGACCAAAAAATTCTGATTTGGACTGTTAATGATCTGGGATACCGCCTTATCACTGATGACGTATTCGCTGGCGCGTTCGTTTTTCCTGGTCACCAAACACGTCTCCAGCTCGGTTCCTTTATAAAGGTCTTTAAGTTCAATGCCCAGAATAAAACACAGCTTGACAAGCGAAGAGAATTTGTGGGATCTGCCTGCCTCGATACGGTTGATGGTACTGATAGAGATCGCCTTGCGTTTTCCTAATATAGCAACACCGCGTTCATAGACATCTTTGACCGTGAGTTTCTGGTCAACACGGATCTGCTTGATCTTTTCATTATGCTTCATGTTTTATCCCCCTCTATGTGTATATACTAATAATAAGCCCGTGTCAAGTCAAAATAAATCAAAATTTTGCCTATTTTGACATATTTTTATTAGAAAAATGCATTAATAATTTCATATTTTATATATATTATTGAAATTAAAACACTTGTAACTTTCATAAAATATGTCAAAATATGCCACAATGTATTGATTTTTGACACATAAAATGTTATCTTTAAGTTAGATCAAAGACTTCCCGTAACCGATAAATCCGTTGCCCGTGAAAGGAGTGGCCCATGGACGCGCTGCTTGTGTTGAATAACAAGGAAGTGAAAAACTGCCGGATCCTGGTAAAACTGACCAAAAAACAATTCAAAGAAAAGGTCATATCCTTACTGGAACAAGACATGGAAAAAGAAGCGTTCAATATATTGCTCAGAGAGGCAGACGTGCGCGCCTATCTTCCCACGGAACAGGCGCTGCCCAGGATCCCGCTGCTCATAACCCTTTACGAAGAGATGCTTTAAGACAAAAACCGCGCCAACGTCTATCAAAATTTATCCGGGTTTACGGTATATGCGCCCGGTATAATATGCTATACTAAATTCATCATGAAAAATGCCCATCCCAAAATCCTTGTTGTCGACGACGAACCCGATGTTATCGGCTATTGCCAATCCTATTTCGGCAAAAGAGGCTATTTTGTCAATACCACTGCCAGCGGTACGGCTGCGGTCTCTCTGGTCAAATTGCTTAAACCCGACATCATGATCCTTGACCGGTCCATACCGGATATGAACGGCATGCAGGTCCTTAAAACAGTTCGCACCTTTGACAAAGATATCAAAGTGGTGATCCTTACCGGGCATAGCTTTATTTCTGAAAAAGAGAGGCAGGAACTTTATGCATTGAATATCAGCGCTTATGTTGAAAAACCGGTTGTCCTGCCGGATCTGGAAGACCTTATCCAAAAGATCCTCGGACATGATTTTCATCAGGAAAAGCGGCCCGCGCAAAGTCCCGTCTCCATAGGCTCAGGCGCCTCCCGGGAATTGGCGCATACCATCAAAAACCTTTTAGGCAATCTGCGCGGCCAATGCGAGGTTTATTTGCTCAATAAAGAAGAAGGGATCTACCGGGACCTGCCTTCAGCCGAGATTTCGGAGATGGCTGATAAGATCCTGAAAGAGACGATACACGCGGTCGACAAGACCATCACCCTTTTGGATGCCCCGTCTAATAAGGACAAAGATGTTTGACCGCTTTTAAAAACCCGATTAAGATCCGGCTGATTGATGCGCGATAAGAAAAAAAGAACACTAACCAAATCCGGCGCCCTGCGCCTGCTGGCCTTCACACTGACAGCCGTGGCTGTGATCGCGGCGTATTATCCCAGCCTTTTTCATCCACCCCGGGCCGACCAGATCGTGTATCTGGCCGAGACATCCACCCGGCAAGACCCCGCAGACCTGATCTTCGGATGCTATGATCTTACCCGGAACCGCGTTTTTTCTCCGGGAGACAGCCTGACGTTCCGTCCGCTTTTGTACATGATCCTCGGATCAGAACAAGTCCTTTTCGGCCACCGGTTCTGGGCCTGGCAATCGTTCGCGGTCTTGTGTCATTTGCTTGTGATCTGGTGCCTCCTGAAACTTCTCTGGAAAATAAACGGGCCCTTGTTGGCCTTCGCTGTCGTCTGGGCTTTTGCCTTGTCCCGGGTAAACTACGAACAAGTGACCTGGAGCCATTTAACAAGCTATCTGCTGATGACCGCCTGCGTGATCAAAAGTCTGGAACTTTATTTTCTTTCCCTGAAGGCAAAACATCTGTCCTTAAGGACCGCCTTTACCATCACCCTTTTGCTGCTGATCGCCTGTTTTATTTATGAGACCGCTAACCTCTTTGCCTTATGCCTGCTGACCGCCCTCATTGCCGCCCGGCCGCGTTATTGGCACCGCGCCTTTATTCTTGGGGTTCCGGTCATCATATACGGCCTAACCAGTGTTTATAATCTTGTGATCGTGAATCATATCCCGCTTATACCGGCTGAAAGCAGCAGCCTTTCGGTGACAACCGTGGCCATAAACTCCGTGAAGGCGATTCTGTGGTGGTCCTATGTCGGGATCTTTCATGGCTTGTACGGCTATGTCTTAAGCTCACGCACCATGTTTTTTTCCGGCGATGTCTTGCGCTTCAAACCCCTTTGGCAAAACAACCTGAGCGTGTTTACCGGGCTGATCTTCATCAGCGCTTTTTGCGGGCTTGCCTGTCATCGCCTTAAAAGGCTTTCCCGGCCGGCACTCTTTTGTTTCGGTCTTGTTATGAGCATGCTTTTTATTTACGTGGGCGTCATCGCCGCGGGCCGGCAGCAGCGTGTAGACTTTCTGCAGCTTGTTCGTGTTAACACATATTATCAATACTTTTTCTGGGTATTGGCCACGATTGCCGGATCCCTCTTGATAGGACAGCCGAAGAACACCGGGTCACTCCGGATTTTGCGGTTTATTTTTATATTTGTATGCCTGGCCTCCGGCAGCCTGCAGGGTTTCCGTATTTTTCAAGAATCAGAAGCCTTTCGCATTGAGACCCAACCCCAGATCGTATTGACCCGGACTTTAGACCTTCTGATCGCACAAAAAGGACAAGTACCTGGGTTTTCTTTTTATGTGCATCCGGACTATCCGGGGAATTACACACTCCGGAACATTAAAACCCCCGCCCATGTAACATTCAAGGAAAACACCTTCATTAATTTCTTATATATTCCATACTTAGGAACCAGGGAAGCAGCGCGCTACAAGCTTTTGATCACTGAGGACTGATCTTGAACGGAAAAGGTAATGACTTGCGTAATGACTTATCGCTTGTCAGGCAGCCTTCAATCTATTACAATAGGTCCTTATGAAAATACTTATCATAACCAAAGAACTCCCATACCCGGCCAATACGGTCCGCAAAATACGCATCTATGATTATATTAAAAAGAATATCCCCGGGAACCAGGTAACCATACTTTCACGCTATGACCGTTCATACGACAATAGCCCGGCGACTGATCATTTTGTGGATATGGGCGCCACCCCGGTGTTCTGTAATGAAGCCGTGCATACCACGGGCCTCGTTCAAAAAATCAAAAATTTATTTCTTTCTGTGTTCTCACCGCTCCCGTATTCTGTTTACGCCTGTATTTCCGAACGTATGCGCGAACGGTTTTTGAAAGTTTATGAACAGGGCAAATTTGACAAGATCATCTGTGATGGCATCCATCAGACCATTCACATCCCCCAAACCATGTTCAGCTATAAAGTGCTGTTGGAACAGGAGATCTCCACATCCACCACTCAACAAATCCTTAAAAAAACCCCTAATCCGGTCAAAAAACTGTTCATTCTCTTAGAATGGAAGAAATTCCGGAAAATGGAGGATGAGACCTGGAAAAATTATGATGAAATCCATGTCTGCAGCGAGGAAAATAAAAAAATCATTGAAGAGAGGGTGGAGCATAAACGCGTAACCGTGATCACGTGTGATTAAATATAATAAACAGCGCCTAGGGACTTGGCTTACATGATAAAAAACTCCCTTTTTATTTTGATT
>JAGYNW010000124.1 GCA_018399915.1 Candidatus Omnitrophota bacterium | reverse complement strand
TTATCGGTTGTATGATCTTAATGAAGAGGAAATAAATATTTTAGAAAATAAATTACAAACTGATGAAAAAACGCATTCTTTTTATTTTTCTCTTTTTGGTCATGCTCTTCAGCATTGTCCATCTCTATTTAAACAATGTCCTGCTTCCCGTAAAAGTCAAAGGTCTCATCATAAAAACTGTTGAACAATTCATGCAGCGGACTTGCTCCATTGAAGGGATCGGCTACACTTTAGGAAAAGGCATTACCCTTAACAATGTCAAAATCGCGCAAAAAAAACCACCCCAAAAACCGCTCATAAGCATCAACCATCTTTCCTTCAATGTTTTCCTTTTTCCTCTTTTGAAAGATAAAATCGCAGTTATTCCGAAGTTACAGATAAGCGGCGTTCACATTTTTTTAAAAAGAGAAAGCCCCCAGAATTGGAACATTTCCGACATCATAAAATACATCCGGAATCAGTCTTTGCACGAAGGGCAAAAAGATCAAAGTCAATATTCTATTGTCTGTAAATCCTTAAATATCACCAACGCCAACATCATCTCCATCGATGATTCTTATGGGAAAACCAAGATTGAACGGATCGAAAACATTAATATTCGAATAAACCTGGCACTACAAGGAAAAGCCGACTTTCTTCTTTCAGCGCTCGCGCGAAAACATGACGCCCGGATTAAAGCCCAAGGGAGCTATCTTCTTGCTCAAAAAGATATATTCCTTGATCTGAATTTCGAAAACATTCCAATCTCGCATTACCTGGAGCTTTTCCGCCTTCCTTCCATGACTACTTTTCATAACGCCCTGCTTTCATCAAAAAATTTACACATAGATTTTAATGCCAAAAAACTCCACCTTTCCGGAGAACTCAAAGCTGATAATTTCCATATAGAGACTCCGGAAAATAATACTTTTTTGGCAGACACCCTTTCCATCTCTCAGGCAGACCTTATTCAAAAAGAAAATAAGTGGATCGGCGCATTTGATGTTTCAATGCAAAACGCAAGCCTGCTGGCGGCCGAAGGTCTGAAAGCGGCAGGAAACCTTTCGACGAAAATCGCATCCATGTCCTTGTCCGATGACACCTTGCTTCTTGAAGGTGACATCAAGCCTTCGCGTGTAAACATTCACATTAATAACCTTGACCTTGCGGGCCTCGCCCAAAGCTCCCGGTTCAGATTACAACACACAGAGGGCGCCATTTCTCTTGAGGGGAACCTTTCTCTTAAGGAAAGTCAAATGCGGTTTAATGATAAATATACTTACTCAGGAAACCTGGACATAAATAACCTCGCGCTGTCTTCTTCAGATGAAATAACCGTCAAAGGTGCGGTTCATAGTGAATTTGCAAAAATCACCGTCCCGGACAAGCGCTCCTTTTCCGGAAGTTTTACCACGACCTCAACCCGTTTAGAACTAAACGAACCTTCATTAAAGCTCCAAACCGACCTTAGCAGCCCTAAGGCCACTCTCATTATTTCTCCTGAAAAACAATTTAACGGAGGCATTGATCTAAAGAAGCTTACTCTTAACCTCAAAGAAAACAATCTATCGGCTTTATGCCAAGGAACCATAAAAGGGGCCGACATCCGTTATGATGACTATATTTTTAATGGATACTCTTCTGTCGACCTATCTGTCGACTATGATCTCAACCAAAACAAGCTCAAAGAAATCACTGGCAAAACATCCCTCAAAGATGTTACTGCGCAAGGCATTCCCTTCGTCAAGGAAGTTTCAAAAGCAGACGGAACCATACTTTTCGATCAAAATAGTGTACGGACCCAGGACTTTGCTTTAAGCACTGGAACCGCTGATTACAAGCTTATGGCCGACGTTAAAGATTTATCCAATCCTCGGATTAACGCGAAGCTATCTTCAGAAAATATTGCCATCCAGGAAATCGCTGCGTATTTTCCCGAAATTCAGAAAAAATATCCAATAACATTAAAAGGCGCCATCTCCGCCCAGGCCCACTATACTGGTCTACTGAAAGAATTTTCGCCCCAAAAAATTCATATGTTAACTTCTCTTAAGAAAATCAACCTTGAAAGCGGACAATGGAATTGGCTTAAAGACATCAATGATATTACGGGGCAAATAACATACACGGACCAGCGTATTGAATGGAAGGCTGTCGACCTGATCTACCTGGATAAAAAATACACCCTGGAAGGCGCCATAGAAAACCTCAGCAATCCGCGGATTACCGCAAAGGTTAAAGGCGAAAAGTTGCAGGCTTCCGGGGACCTTAATCTTTATCCCGGCTCCGTGACCATCAACCAATTGAGTGCGAAGACATCCACTTCGTCTATTAATTCTTCCGGGCGCGTTTTGCTCTCTCAAGAAGGCAGCCCGGAATTCCATCTTCAAAACAGGTTTTCTCTGTCACTGAAAGAACTGCTGCCGTACTGGCCTGACCAACAGCATCAGCAGTGGCTGGCTACCCTATCCATGGAAGGATTTATCGACGGGGATCTCGACATCAAGGGCATCGCGAAAGAGTATCAGGATTATATGATCATCCTGAAAGCCCGTTCTGCGCTCATCAGACTAAAAGGATATAAGTTAAAGAACAATCAAATAAGATATGAACAAACCGGAAAAAGAAGCACCCTCAATTGGCAAGCCAACCTTTTTGACGGAGATATCACAGCCTCCTCTGCCATGCACCTGTTCAGAGAAGATATGCCATTCACAGCTTTAACGCAAGCCAGAGGATTGGACCTGAAAGCTTTCCGCAAAGACCAAAAACTCAAATTATCCCAACTTAGCGGAAAACTAAATATGCAAGCGGATATCAAAGGAGCCTTGACAGATCTTACCCGTATACGTGGCCAGGGAACCCTTCAAATTCAAGAGGGGTTTTTAGGAGAAATCGCTTTTGTCGAAGGCCTCATAAAGACCATCAATAATGTCCCCGGATTTTTAGGAAAAATTCTGTCGCAATCCTCTTCCCTGCCTGCAGACGCTGCGACAAGCACAAAGAATTATATAATCGGCGCCTCGGGCGATTTTCGCCTCCAGGATCAAGCGATCAGCACGGAAAACCTGATGCTCCTGGGTTCTCTTTACGATTTAAAAGTGCAGGGCGGCATCTCTTTTGATCAAAGCATTAATGCCCTTGTCTTTCCTGATTACTCAAGATTTTTGAAAAAAGACAAAACCGCAACCGAAATTCTGGGATCACCAATCCATCTAAGAATCTCCGGGACACTCAAACACCCGCGATATAAACCGATTATTGACCCGGTAAAACCCATAGAAAATGCGGTAGGCACCACCCTGGAGTTATTTAAAGGCATGGGGAATATTCTTGAAGAAATGTTTTAACTTTTTTAAGAGCCTTGGCGCGATGACTAATTTTATCCTTTATCGCGGGATCCAAGACCCCGAACGTAGTATTGTATTCCGGCACAAAGAACAATGGATCATATCCGAATCCATTTTTCCCTTGCGAGCGAAAAGCGATCTTGCCACGGCAGTTCCCACTCAGGATCTGACAAGTTTGTGGAGACACCTTATGTGAACCATCGGCCAAGGCGATAAAACATTGATACCTGGCATCCCGCTGTTCCCATGGCACCCCTCTGAGCTCCCGCAATAATTTCAAGTTGTTCTTTTTATCCGTAGCCTGTTTGCCTGAAAAACGTGCCGAAAAAATCCCAGGTTGACCATTAAGCGCTTTAACCTCAAGCCCTGAATCCTCTCCCATGGTTAATTTTCGTGTGTACCGCGCAACCACAGTGGCTTTCTTATATGCATTCTGCGCGAAAGTTTTCCCATCCTCTACGATATCAGGGATATCTGGATAATCCGCCAAAGAGGTGATCTTCAAAGCATAACCGCTTAATATCTCCCTGATCTCTTTCATTTTTCCCGCGTTCTTAGTAGCAACCACCAATTCTCTCATAAAGCGCATCCTATTTAAAACTTAAACCCCCCAAAGAGGCTTGCTGCATCATGATCAATTCTTTGATCCCGTGCGATCCCAGGTCCAAAAGTTGGTCCGCCTCTTTTTTGGAAAAGGTCTTCCCCTCGGCAGTTCCCTGGATCTCAACAAAATTGCCTTGACCAACCATAACGATATTCATGTCGATATCCGCGTTAAAATCCTCTTCATAATTCAAATCTAAAACAAGATTCCCCTCATGGATGCCAACACTGACCGCAGCTACATAATCACGAATAGGAAGGGTTTCACCAGAAGCTTCATCCTGCACCTTCATTAAGGCCAACACCAAAGCAACAAACCCGCCGGTAATAGACGCGGTTCGTGTTCCCCCGTCTGCCTGGATCACATCACAGTCAATCTTAACTGTCCGCTCGCCCAACTTCTCCATATCCACAACCGAACGAAGAGACCGACCGATAAGACGCTGGATCTCCAGGGTCCGCCCCGAAGTCCTCGCCTTATCCCTCCGGATCCGGGTCACACAGGACCGCGGAAGCATCCCATACTCAGCTGTGATCCAGCCGGAGCCGCTATTTCTCAAAAAAGACGGAACCGCATCTTCTATAGACGCCGTGCAGATAACACGGGTTTCTCCAAATTCAATCAAACAGGATCCTTCCGCATGCTTCACATAATCCTTGGTTATCCTTACCTCTCTTAAGGCGTCTAATGACCGCCCATCGTTTCTTAACATAATATTCCTTTCGCTGCTCTATTTTTTCCTGGAAGGACGCTTAGCCCCTCGCTTATACTCAGCCGTTACTGTTGTCTGTATGCCTCCCCTTGGAGACACCTCGCCAGTAATCCTTACCCATCGCGGATCACAGGCATCAACAAAATCCTCAAGGATCTTATTGATCAAGTGTTCATGAAAGATGCCCACGTCTCGGTAAGCGACAATATACATTTTTAATGATTTTAATTCCACGCACGTTCTTATCGGCATATAGGAAATCTTGATCTTAATGAAATCCGGAAGGCCTGTCTTGGGACAAATACAGGTGCATTCTGGAATATCTAAATCAATAAGATATTTTTTATCCGCATATTTATTCGTCCAAACTTCTATTTCCGGCATAACCAACGTGCGGATATCCTTCTGCAGATCTTCATAAGAACTTTTTGTTTTCTTCATATATTTCTCCTTGCGTATTAATCATTTTATATTCAATAGACGGTGCACTTGCGGAATAATCCTGACATCTTTTAAATGCTTCAGACAATACTCTTGAAATCTCCGGCATCGGTCCAGAATGCCTTTCTGAAGATCATAAAAATTTGGCTGCAAAACAAAACAGATCTCATCGTCAATCCTGGCAATAATCTCTACCGCCTTTTGGATGTCCGCAATCTCTGTCTTATGGGAGATCACTGCCTTGACAGAAACTTCTTTTGCCGCCGCAAGGCTTAAAAATCTTTCATGCGCTTCCCATAATGGTTTATCTAAAGTAGAACTTGGAAGCTTAAAATCCATGGAAACAATATCGACCTGATCACTGATCTCTTGAAAAGCATCGAACAAGACCCCGTTGGTCTCCAAAAATATACGCGCGGGGTAGGGCTTCAACGATTGCAGCAACTCTTTTAAGAACTCAGGATAAAGCAAAGGCTCTCCACCGGTCAAACTGACTGAATGACAATTCTCACCCAAGGCCCTTATCACGGAAGCAACGTCAGGAACCGACATCTCTTGAAAATCTTTCTCTGGGCCTGATTTTTCCGACGGGGTATCGCACCAAATACAATTCAAAGGGCAGCCAAAAAACCTTACAAAGACCTGCTTAAGGCCGACATATTTGCCCTCCCCTTGAATCGAACTAAAAATTTCAATAATTTTGGCTTTCATGACAGCAACGGATCCTTGCACTCAAGAGAATCAAACCCTCGGGCTCTTAAAACACAGCTGTCGCATTGACCACAGGGCTTGGCGCCTCCCTTATAACAGGACCAGGTTAACTCGTAAGGGACCTTCAATTTTAAGCCTTGGCTGATGATCTGCGCCTTTGTTTTGTGAATGAACGGCGCGCTGATCCGCAAAGGCTTGCCCTCAACCCCTGTCTTAAGGCCCTCTTTTAACATATTTTGATAGGCATCCATAAAGGCCGGACGACAATCCGGGTAGCCGGAATAATCAATCGCATT
>JAGYNW010000123.1 GCA_018399915.1 Candidatus Omnitrophota bacterium | reverse complement strand
ACTTTTGTCATGATCGCAAAGCGCATCAATGATGATGAAGGCCAGATGGGAGATCTTTTAAGCTACGATAATGAAGGGAAAGGCATTTTCCGCAATGGAAGATTTTTGGGCGCAGGGATAAAAAATTCGATTATTTCTAAAGACAAGATGAAAGAACTTTGGAACAGAGGGGAAGATAAGCGGGTAGAAGAGACCTATGAGGGGGTTCATGCTTTTAACGGAGAGGCCTGGAATCAAGGCAATGGTTCGGTGAGCTTTAATATTGAGAGAAGAGGCAAGGATGATGCGGGCAAAGAACGTGTGCCTTTTAAGGTTATTGCTAAAGGAAATGATTTGAGCATAGAGAAAGATGGCGAGGCCTTAACAGGCGAAACATTAGGAAACGGAAGTATTTTTTTAAGAGAGGAAGGGATTATTGTTTCAAAAGATGATGAGGGCGGACTGAAGATAATGTATCCAAATAATGATGAGGGTGGAGGGGTAAAAGTTGCTGTTTTCAACGGGGAAGGGGAGTTGGTTGCTAATGCCCCATTGGCGGATGAAACCTTTTTCACGGCTTTAAAAAGGGTCTTTTTCAGGAGTGAAGGGTCAAGGCAATATTTCGCGGACGGGAAAAGGTTCAATAATGTGGCTTTATCAGATGCCGAAAAAGAGGATATTCAGGAAGCTTATGGTTTCGACGAGGATGCTAACATCAGTTGGGGAGCGGGTGATCGCTATTCCGCGGGAGAGATTACTTTTAAGGATGGCAGCTCCAAAGGAATTATCCTGCCCGGGGCTTCAGATCTTTTACGCGAGGAACTGGATGTTACCTGGGAAGATAAGGGAGGATATGTTTACACAGATGTTAAGCAGGCCGCTTTTGTGGAAAGGGACGCGCAGGGAAGGGCTTTAACTATTGGCGCTTTAGGTAAAGAGGGCGGCCAGGAGTTAACAGGCAAAGATTTTGATATTCAAACCGTAAAAGCCAGGGCAGATGAATCCGCTTTGATCGCCAAGGCAGATGTTGCTGCTCAAGATGCGAAAAAGAACGAGCAGCAGGTTATCTTTAGTCAGCTGGCCGGAGCCGTGTTAGAGAGAGGGCAGGGCACTCTATCTGATGACCCTGTTCGGGAGGGCCAATCCAGAGTTAATCAAGCGGAAAAGGCCATCATGGAGAAGGCCAAGGGCAAGTTAGCCGCCTTGGAAGCTGAAAAAACAGCTTTGATCGAACAGAAAAAACAAAACTCCCGTCAAGAAATAGAAGCACGTATCGCCCCGGAAATTAAAGCCGCCCAGCAACAAGCCGCTGTTAATATATCCCAAGACATTCAGGAAGAAAAAGTTGCTCCGGAAGGCGAAAAGGCTTCTTCTAAAGAAAAACTCGTCCAACATACGGCAAAACTGGCAGAAGAGGGAGGACTTAGATTAAGAGATGGACAATACCCTCTTCCTGAAGGCTATGTGAATGATGCCAATGCTGAGCAGATGGCTTCCCGCAGCGATAAGATTGTGAAGCATGAGGTAACAACGCCGGCCGGAAGAAATTTTTTCCGAGAATTGACCAAAGAGGTAGCTGAGGAACATGCAGGGTCCGCGCAAATAGAGCTTCACATTGATTCAGTCAACAGGGACACCCGGTTGTTTTACAAGACAGAGGATACTCCCGAAGGCCAAACAGAGGTGGCTTATGTCGAAGATGGAGAAATAAAAAACACAAGGGTTAATCAAACCTTTGCCTTTACAGGAGGAGATAAGGCGCTTCTGGAATTTGCGGGGCCAGGAATATTTGAGGAAGACGGTTCCAGTTATGAAAAGCGATTAGACCATGCCGAGATCTTAAGCAATTTCTTCTCAGAAAATGTACGGGGTAAGGATCCTGACCAATCCATTGTGGTTATTGCCGGCCATGGCGGAGCGAATACTTTTGAATCGCATTATGTCAGTTCGAAAGGAAAGTCGACCGGGCAGACCGTGCTTCTGGGTGCGGCTACCTTAGCGGCACTTGATTCTTCAGATGAAACGCTCACGGCCAGCAATTTAGGCCATGCCTTAGGGATCGCGGGTCACGGCGTTTTAACAGAAGAAGTCCTGGAGCCGGGTGATCCGTTAGCCACAAATCTCAGCGCTCAAGCGATGGCGGGAAATGAGTGGGACGTTATTAAAAGAGAAGACGGGTCCCTTTATTTTATTCCTGGCGGTAAGGCAGACTTGGCTTTGCAATCGGCGGAAGCTAAAGCCGAAAGAGAAGTCATGCAGTCCATTAATGCGAAAAAGGCGGATTTTTTAGAGCAAGAAGGGCTTTATTTGAGCGAAGGCGGCACATTGGCTATCAAGAAAGGCTCACGAACAGAGGCATTGGTCCAGCTTGAAGGGTTGAAAGCGGAGATAGGAGCCAGGGCAGAATCTGGCAAGGCGCAAGAAGCGCAAGCCGCTTTATACGCTGAGTGGGGGGTAAGACCTCTTGACGGAGGGGGATTTGAAATTTTGGAAGGCGGCAAGGCTGATAAACAGATTGCCCTGGCAGGAGAAAGAGCTAAAAATCAATTTTTGGAAACAGCCGATCAAGAGGGTTTGGCTCAATCAGAAGGATTTTTTACGATTAATGCGGATTACGCCAGTGGAAGCAAGGCGCGCGGCGGTAAAATGACAGGGGACGCGAAACTCAAGCTTAAAGATGGACGTGTGTTTGCTGAAGGTACCATGTTATTGGCGGATGCGCGCGCGTTTGACTCGATGAGCGGTGAATGGAAGGAGAGCACGTTTATTGATCCCCGCGGCCAATTTACGGGCCGGCCTTTAACCGGAGATCAAAGCTATGAGGCAAAATCCCTTAAAGGCTATTATCAGCTGGAAGCTTCGCGGTCGGGAGAAACATTGATAAGCGATCCTCACGCAGGAGAAGCCGACCCGGCTAGGTTGGCAAAAGTCAATCTAGGCGGCGAATTTTCTTTACCGCAATGGTCCAAAGGCGATGATGTTGTTTTTAAAGACGGAATTACAGAGATAGATGATAAATGGATTATCAGGCAGGCAGGGCAAGCCAATGAAGAAACCTTGGGAGATAAAAAATATAAGTCCAGCGCGACCATTACTTCTTCAGGTTTTATGCCCTATCAAAAAACTTCGGTTCTTGCTCTGGGAGGACGTGCCTTAGGCGAAGGCTATGTTCAGACAGCGGAAGATGGTACGGAATTAGTTAAGATTGATCCTGACCTAAGTGTGTCTGGATGGGTTGTCGGTACCGGCCAAAAGAAACATGGGCTTAGCTTTGTTCTGGGGGAAGGGGAAACCGCCGGGACTCAGGCAAGAATTACCGGCCAGATCAAATCCACGCGAATGGATACAAAGGAACCAACAACAGTTAATATCACAGACTCCGAAGCCGTTGTTTTAACGGAAGATGGGTCCATTGGGCCGGTTATGACAACCAAGCTTATCGCCCAGGGAAATCTATTCGACAAGAATACAGTGTCGCAATCCATAAGTGAAGAAAAGTCATTCAATATCGCTCATACCCGCACGCAAGACAGGGCTTTTAGTACAGGCAATGATGATATTACAATGTTTTCTACGCAGGGCGTCGAGGGCGGACGTATTGAATTCGACGCGCGTAACATGCGGTCCTTGGTCTTAACCGAGGGGGCCCGCCATGCTACTCCGGCAGCCCAGGAAGGAAAAGAAGAGACCTATGTCCATCTTTTAGATAAAGCGGTTATTCAGACCGGTGCCGAGATCTTTAAGAATCCGGGAACAAACTCTTTAGCTCTGGCCCCGCTGGTTGCCGATCAAAAAACCGTCATAGGCACCAAAGATCTTTATGCAAAGACAGACAGGAACGCAGGAAGCGTAATTGTTACAACGGAATTACAGGATTATTTGATGATCGAAGGCCAAAGAAGGTTGAACGAAGATGGGTCTTTGGCCGCATGGGATATTTCTGATAAAGGGCAGGATTCCTGGTCCAAGCATGGAGCCCAGCAAGAATTTGAAGGAATTGAAACCCGCCGATTTGTCAGGGAAGACGGAGGAAAAACGCAAGATATTATTACGCCGTTGGAAGACAGGATAGTTTTTAACCGCAATACCGGTGAGGTGACCGGGCGAAAAAGTCTTTTTGTTTCTCCGGAAGTAAAAAGTCTCGGGGTATTGATGGCTACCGCGGGGCAAACCCCGGCAGCAAATGATGGGCGATCATATAAGGAAGGCGAGGCAACCCCCATAACGGTTAACAGAGAAGGAGAGTTTGTTTATTCTGCCAGCACGCAAGGCGAATCGTTTGTTAAATCCCTGTATGTGGAAAATTTGCAAACAGCAACGGTTGCCATTGATGATTCGCCGATGTTTACTAATAAAAAGGTCACTTTTGGGACAGGATTTGATGATGGCCAGGGAGAATATGTTTCCGGGGTTGAAAATGTGGGGACAAAAGAAAAGCCTCTGTTCGAAAAGAGGATTATTGCGGTTGCGGATCGCAGCGAAACAGGATTACAGTCCGGAAGCTTGAATGGAAAGACAGTAACGATCGACAATAAAGGCTTTGCGGTTAAAGACACGGCATTTGGGTTTGAACATACGGCTGTTTCGGCCTGGAATAATGTGGATGCTCTTGCCTCAGGCTATGTGGATAAACAAGGAAGAGGTGTTGTCGACCAGGAAAAGCAGTTGGCCCAGTTGGAAGATGTGAGCTTTACGGTTGCCACGGATAAAAGCGGACAAAAGGATTTCTTTGCTTTTGACCTGGCCAGTGCGACCATGAGAGGGAAAAACAGCAGCAATGCTGACGGTGTTTCTTTAGACATTACCAGCAGCGGCGTTCAAGGCAGTCCGGGACAAAGGACCCCGTTCTTTTCCATGAAAACCCCTGAGGGTACAGCCGTTCCTTTTGTGTTATCCTCCGGAGAAGATAAGCCAGGCGCGAGTTCTGGGTCAGGGGCCAGGCAGGATACAGCCGGGACGGTTGTTGACGGGGCCACTACAGACGTGGCTGTTTCCTGGGATCGTAATAAAACCTTGAATGCGGAAGGCACGCAAAGAGTCGGTTTTTCCATTTCAGAGTTAAATAATCAATCGGCAAACCTCACGGCTGACATGCGGAACATGAAAATGGATATGTCCGGGTTATTTGACTCTGTGGGATATGGCGTTTCCGCCACCGATACAGCGATAACCTATGGCGATATTAAAGGTGACCGGAATAAGGCCCAGTACGTCGATCTGCATATTGCGCTTGATAGTCAAGGTAATAAAGATTATACCAAAGGTGTTTTTGTCGGCGGAGAGCATAGCCCGGCAGAGAAGATAGCGCTTAACGAGAAGAATCAAGTCATTACAAAGAACGCCGGAATATTCGCAGGAACCAACACCCCGGAAGGTCTGGTTGACAGAGGGGAACAACGGGTTTATGTCAGCAAGGCCGGGAGGACGATTGGCGAGGAAACGGCTGTCTTAAAAGGATATTATTATGATGCGATTGTCGGAGATGAAAAAGGCAACATAGCCAGGGTTCTGGACGGCAAAGTGAATCAGATGGATATCGGAACGGATCAAAATGTCCTTTCTCAAGAAAATCAAAATTTAGCGGGTATCTTGAAAACCAAAAATAATATGGCGATATCTCTGGTCGCCAGCCCGGAAAACCCAGCGGCATCTATTGTTGATAAAACGCCGTCTGAGGCAGGATCCGTTGATCCTCAAAAACTTTCTTCTGCTCAGGCCGGCGATATGGTCAGTGATGCCAAAAGAGAAGCGCAATTAGCGGCTTTAGCTGAAAAACCCCGGCCTTTAAAAGCCATACAACAAGGAGAAGATGTTAAGGTCACAGGCCAACAACATTTGAGTTTTACACCTACCAGCGCTTTGACCACAGAGCATGGCGGGCAGATGATCGGTCATAATTCCAAGGGAGTGACTTATGACCTTTCAGACCCGAGCATTTCCAAAGAAGAAGGAATCGCGATCGCTTATGACGTGAATGACCCCACAGCATCTACGCCGATAGGAATCTTTAGTCATAAAACTGATGGGACCGGCATTGTCATCAATAAGGAAGGAAAACTGCAAACCGAAGGCGCGGGAGGTTTTGTCGGAACAGAGACCCGAAGGGTCGCGAATATCACACAGTCCGGGCAAATTGCCTTGGAAAGATCCACAGAGACCGCGGATATCTCTTTCAAAGATG
>JAGYNW010000122.1 GCA_018399915.1 Candidatus Omnitrophota bacterium | reverse complement strand
GGTCTCTATCTGGTGTGGGCGTTCGATATTTGAAGGGGATATTTCTCTAGTACGAGAGGACCGGGAAATACAGACCTCTGGTGTTCCAGTTATCCTGCCAAGGGTAGTCGCTGGGTAGCCACGTTTGGAACGGATAAGCGCTGAATGCATCTAAGTGCGAAGCCTTCCTCAAGATTAGATATCGTACTCACTTCGGTGAGTGTAGGCACCTTCTAGACTAGGAGGTTGATAGGCTGCATGTGTAAGAGCAGTAATGCTTTAAGCTGAGCAGTACTAATAAGCCGAAAGCTTGACCATTAATATAAAATGATCGGGAATCAGTGATCAGTGGACAGCTGTTAAGGTTGTACATTGATCACTGATATCGATCATGAAAAAAATATTAAGACGCACTATCTTATATAATTGTCAAATACATTTGTGCCTGATAGGCACACCCAATTTCCGGTGATTATACTGTAGGGGAAACACCTGTTCCCATTCCGAATACAGAAGTTAAGTCCTATAAGGTCGATGGTACTTGTCTCGCAAGGGACCGGGAGAGTAGAAAGTCGCCGGATTAATTTAAAGTCCTGCTCAAAGAAATTTGAGCAGGGCTTTTTTTGTAGCACTCTATTTTTTTTGTTTGACATATTTATAGGTTGTGATAATATTTAGCCATGCTAAATAAAATACAAGACCCCATTTTCCCCAAAAGCCCGCATGTCAGCAAGATTGCCGAAGAAATGTCTGTGCTCATGCCGCAGTTCATTCGCTACATGTACCCGCACATGTATAAGTCCATTGATGTGCCACCGGCGCAAATTTTTGTTTTGGTAACCGTGGAAGAGGAACAACCGTGTAATCTGACGGACTTAAGTAAAAAATTGAATATTTCGGCTGCCACGACCAGCGGTTTGGTCGACCGTTTAGTAAAGCGTAATTATTTAAAAAGGGTACAGGACCAAAAGGACAGGCGCGTCTATAATGTCAATTTAACCAAGTCTGGCCACGCGGTTATCCGTAAATTCCGGAAAAATCTTTTTGAAAAATGGATGCATATTCTTGAAAGGGTCTCTGAGCAGGAGCGTATGGGGCCATTACTTTTTATTAAACAATTTTTAAAGGATGCGAAAAAATGAAAAAAATACTATTTCCTATTATGTTTATTTTAATGCTTTTGTCCTCTATTGTACCTTACGGTTTTTGTAAAAGCCCGGAGGCAAAAGTTTACCGTTTGTCCCTTAAGGAGGTCACACAGTTAGCGCTAATAAACAACTTTGACATACAATTAGCCAACTACGACTCCTTTATTGCCGATACTTCACTGGGAAGGGCGCGGTCTTTATTTGACACCATACTTAATGCTGAGGTTAAGTATCAGAACGATCAAATGAAAAGGAGTTCATCTTTGTATGGGACAAAAACCCTTGATAATGATTATGATATAGGTGTTTCCAGAAAGTTACCCTCGGGTACAAAACTGGATCTGGATATGACCAATAACCGGAATTGGACAGATGCTTCTGTTGCCAGTTCAGCATTGAATCATAACTCTGCTTTGAGCCTTTCGGTAACGCAGGAGTTAGGAAAGAATTTTTTTGGAATTACGGATCGCGGAAATATTGATATTACCAAAATACAAATTCAGAATTCTGCGTACACTTCATTAGAAAAGATAGAGCAGGTTATCCGTTCTGTTAAAAAGGCTTATTGGGACTTGGTCCTGGAGATGGAAAATGTGGCTATCCAGAAAGAAATGGTGGATCAGGCCAAGCGGCTGTATGATCTGCATCAAGAAAAACTGAAAGATGGGCTTGTAGAGAAGCCTGAAGCTATCGCTTCAGAGGCGAATTACAAGAATCGGATCAATGACTTAAGGCTGCTTGAGAACGCGGTCAAGACCAAAGAAAATGTTCTCAAATTAATGCTCAACATCAAAGAGCATCAGGCCGCTATTGTCCCAACCGATAAATTTGATCTTAGCGTGGGGCAACAGGATTTTATGGAGGCCTTGAAAGTCGCATTTGAGAAACGCAGAGATTTTTTACGGGCCAAAAATACAATTGAGGCACAGAAGATTAATCTTGTTGTTGAAAAGAATAATATGCTGCCCACTGTGAATTTAACCGCCTCTTTGACCAAGAACGGGCTAGGAGATCATTTCCGCCAGTCGGTCACGAATATTACGGCTGAGGACAATTCTCATTATGCGGTCGGGTTGATGTTTTCTCTGCCTTTAGAAAACCGTGATGCCAAGGCTAAGCTGGAAAAAGCGGAATATGAAAAAGCGAAAGCCCTGATTGAATTAAAGCTGATTGAACGTCAGATAACGATCGATATTATGGACCAGGTACGTAATTGCAATATTTATAAAGAAGTCGCCTTTAACAGCATTGATATTGCTGAGCTGCAGGCGCAAAAGCTCAAAGAAGAAGAAAAACGTTTCAATCTGGGGCGTTCGGATACGGATACTCTGATCCGTTACCAGGAGGATCTGATCAAGGCGCAACAAGCCGCGGTCGCAGACAAATACCGCTTGCACAGTGCTTTGATCGATCTGAAACTTAAAAAAGGCACTTTATTAGGACAGTACACGTTGAGGGATAAATGAAATTAGCGCAATTTTCCATAAAGAATTCTTTATTAGTCAATCTTGTTTCAATTCTTATCATTATCGTAGGGATTTATTCCGTATTTCATTTAAAGAAAGAGGCCTTTCCCAATGTCGACTATGACATCGTTACGATTACAACGGGATATCCCGGGGCACCCACCGAAGATGTCGAGAAGCTAGTAACCATCCCCATAGAAAAAGAGATCAAGGGTATCAGCGGAATCAAGGAGATCCAATCCACTTCTGAGGAAGGACAGTCGATCATAGGAATCACGATCGACCCCAAAGCGAGTGATAAGAATCAGGTGGTCGATGATATTGAACGTGCGGTTGACCGTATTCAGAATCTTCCGGATGGCGTCAAGGAAGACCCGATGGTTTTTGAGTTGCGGAGTAAAGAGATTCCTGTTTTGGAGGTCTCTCTTTCCGGGGATGTGCCGGAACAGATGAAGAGGGAATACGCGGAAAGTCTGGAGGACCTGTTGTTGAATATCAACGGGGTCGCAAGTGTGACGCGGATGGGATGGCGGGAACCGGAATTTCATGTTGATATTGACCCGGAAAAATTAAAAAATTTTCATGTTTCGATGAAGGAGATCATGGCGGCCTTGAATTCACGCAATATTACTTTGCCCGGGGGGCATTTGACCACGGATCAGGAGGAATTCAATGTCCGCACGACAGGTGAGTTTTTTACTGTTGAAGAGATCGAAGATGTCATTATCAGGGCCAATGATGCGGGCAATTGGCTTCGCGTCAAGGAGGTTGCTCATGTAAGCAGAGGTTTTGAAGATTATGATCGCATCGCGCGTACCAATGGAAAACGGTCATTAGGAATGGTTGTCGTTAAAAATGAGGCGGCCGACATTATCCGCGTTGTTGCGCGCATCCATGCTGTCTTGGACCAATTTCGTCAATCATTACCGGAAAAACTTTCCGTGACAACAGCCAATGATATCTCTTTTTATGTTGAAAGGCGTTTAGGCGTGCTGAAAAACAATGGACTCATAGGCATACTGCTGGTATCGTTGATCTTGTTCTTTTTCCTGGACCCGATACCGGCTCTGACTACCGCGATGGGCATCCCGATCGCGTTGTTTTTATCTTTTTTTGTTATGATGGGGATGGGAATCAGTATTAATTTGGTATCCATGTTAGGTTTAATCATTGTTTTGGGCATGTTAGTTGATGATGGAATTATTGTCTCAGAGAATGTCTTCCGTTATGTGGAAGAAGGCATGGACCCGAAAGAAGCCGCTATTAAAGGAACAACCGAGGTCATTGCCCCGGTAACCGCAACTATTCTGACCACGTTTGCGGCTTTTGCCCCTTTATTATTTCTTCCGGATATTATGGGAAAATTTATCCGTCAGATTCCTATAGTTGTTATTATCACCTTAGCCGCTTCTCTGATCGAGGCCTTTATCATTCTACCGGCCCACCTTGCGGATTTTATTAAAAAAGGGAAGTATGTAAGAGGTCAGAAAAAGGAAACATGGCGAAAGAAAATTTTTAATAGCATAACAAAATTTTATTTGAAGATTATGCGCTACACACTGACTCACCGCTATAAGGTGATATCGCTGTTGTTTGTTTTCAGTCTATTGACAGTCGTTTTTGCCTTCAAGGTTTACAATATTAAAGTTATTCTTTTTACCGGAAAGGGGATCGAGGAATTTTATATTCGTGCCGAGGCGCAGAAAGGAACCTCTTTGGAGCAAATGGAAGATCTCTTGCATCCTGTTGAGCAACTGGTAGAAAGGTTACCGGAAGAAGAGCTTGATTCATACAGGTCTTATATCGGAAGCATTTCCAGCTCCATGGGGTTTGATCCGGATGCCAAAAATGGATCCCATTTAGCCCAGATAACCGTGTATTTAACGCCTATGCAGCAGCGCAAGCGGACACCGAACGAGATCAAGGAATCTTTGCGTGAAGAGTTGAATAAGATCAAGGGTTTTGAAAAGTTGTATTTTTATTCGCCTAAAGAAGGTCCGCCCCAGGGGGCTCCGATTGAGGTGGGGATTAAAGGGGATAGTTTTGATGTGAGTAATGAGATCGCTGATAAGATCATGGCTTATCTTAAGGGGGGCAAAGGCGTTTCTGATGTATCTACCAATTATGAGTTCGGCAAAAAAGATCTCAATATAATTGTCGATGAAGAAAAGGCCAAAAAATATTTCCTGACAATTGAAGATATCGCGTCGTCTGTACGATATGCCTTTAAAGGCGGGGTTGCTACCGCGGTTAAACAAAAAAAGGCGGAAGATGAGGTGGATGTGATTGTTCGTTTTCCTGAAGAACATAGGAACAGCCGGGATGCCTTTAATAAAATATTGATCCCCAATCAACAGGGAAATCTTATTCCTTTAAAATCTGTTGCCTCGATAAAAGAAACAGAAGGGCTTTACGCCATAACGCATTTGGATGGGAAAAGAACTGTCTGGATAACAGGTGATGTCGATGGCGAACAGGCAACCTCATTTTCCGTGAATATGGATCTGAAGAATCAGTTTAAGGATATTTCGAAGGAATATGTCGGCTATTCTTTGAAATTCGCTGGTGAGTATGAAGAACAAAAAGAAACTCAGCAAAATCTGTTTTTTGCATTTCTGGTTGTCATGTTTTTGATCTTTATTATTTTAACAGCGATTTTTGGCTCACTGATCCAACCCTTTATTGTTATGACCGCGATCCCGTTTGGATATCTGGGCGTGCTTATCGCCTTTATGCTTCATGGCCAGCCATTGAGCTTTTTCGCATTAATGGGCATGGTAGGATTGACCGGTATTGTCGTTAATGATTCTGTGGTTCTTGTGGATTTTATCAATAAATTACGGAAGGCCGGCAATGAGCGCAGGGATTCGTTGATCGAGGCCGGTAAAAAACGTTTGCGTCCGGTCTTGATGACAACCATAACCACTATCGGAGGTCTGGTTTCTGTGGCCTACGGCATCGGAGGTGGTGATCCGTTTCTCAAGCCTTTGGGGTTGGCCATTGCCTGGGGATTGTTTTTTGCCTCTGGATTGACTTTGATCTTGATTCCTTGCATTTACGCGATCTTCGATGATATTACGGCCAGGATCCTGCATCGGTCTATGGTTAAGAATAATCAAAGGTAATCCTGCCTTTTAATTTTTTTGGTTCATGAACGCGTAACGATAAGTCGCGTAGAAGAGTGGCAGATAGAGGATGACCATAGCGATGAGGGCTATCGTGAAAAAGGTTGTGTTCTCGTGATAGAGGGATTTGATTTGCATCTTTGCGTAAGTGTTGCCAAGGATAGAGCAAATTACGTGCAAAATAAAAGTCGCTTTCCAAAAGATTTTGTTGCTGAGATGGATGCGGAAAATGTATAAGCTCAGAGGAAATAACTGTATAAGCGAGAAAATTATCTGGAAAAAGTCGATTAAGTATCTCAGCAGGTAAATCGGATAGTAATAATAGAGGATCTGATAAAACAAGGGAATGCCGGATTCAGGAGAAAAAAAGTTAACAGTACTGGCCAAAATATGCGAGGCAATGATCCCATAATAAGAGAACCAAAAAAAGTTTCTTAACATTTTGTTTAACAGAGAGGGATTTTTCCGGGACATGTTCCAGTTTTTCGATTGATGATGTTTTGATTACTACTTTATTTTAATTATGTCAAAATGCA
>JAGYNW010000121.1 GCA_018399915.1 Candidatus Omnitrophota bacterium | reverse complement strand
CTTTGGTGAACATTGTCATTCTTACTATTATTTGGATGGATATTGCCGCTGTTTGCGGAAAACCCTCCTGGATAGGACTGTTGATCCTGGTTCCGGTTGCAAGTTTTTTTATGATTTGGTATTTGGCTTTGTCAAAAATGGATGCGACCGTTGAACGAAAAGGCGCAGAGGTCTCTTTGATTGATGAAGATGAAGAAGCTGACGCCAAAGAAAAGGAACTCTACAATCAGATTGTGCCCACTGATAATTCGAACAAACCCAAGCGGTTCTGATTTTAAGACGCCTTGTCTCTTTCTATTTCTCTTTTTCTAATTTCATTGTTTTGCAGGACATTGATTAAGCCTGGAAAATATGTTATCCTTCAATGTTTTGCAGAAAAAATGCTTTTTGTGATGCGCGCGTATTCTTTTAATAGTACCGGTTGTTTATATTGTATTTATACTTATCTCTAGCCACTTTTATCCGGAAGATGGAAATATGCACCTGCGATCCTTTCAGCGAAATAAAACTTCGACGAGAATAACGGTCTGTTTGGTTTATGTTTTTTTTGTTGTTTTCAGTATTATTCCCCCAGCGGTTAATGCCCAACGCCTTCCTCGCAAGGATCTTACCATACTAAAAGAAATGTCTCCTGCGGGAACCATGGTGCACACAAGCGGTCCTTTTGATCCGCCAGTGATCAAGGGCCTTGAGATCCATCCGCAAAATCCTTTCTTGTTCGATTTTATTATTAGTCCCGGAGACGCGCGTTTGGAGGGTGATGCCTTTTACCAGGAAGCCCAAAAATTAATTGAGTACTTTTTCTCGTCTTTAACCATACCTGAGAGGGAAATGTGGGTGAACTTATCTCCCCGGGAAAAAAATCGAATTATTCCTGAAAGTTTGGGACAGACGTTAATGGGTATGGATATGCTCTCGCAGGACTATACCCTTAAACAACTGACCGCCTCGCTTTTTAATCCGGAAAATAATTTGGGGCAAACCTTCTGGGATCGCGTATATCAGGCGGCATATGAAAAATACGGGCATACGGATATTGATGTGGATACTTTTCATAAGGTCTGGATTGTCCCTGATGAAGCCGAGGTTTATGAGACGAATGGGAAAGCCTTTGTTATCAGCCAGCATCTGAAAGTCATGCTGGAAGAAGACTATTTGGGTTTAAAAACAGAACAAACAAAACTTTCCAGGGAGGCGTATTCGCCAAAAGATAAATTTACGGTTGATCTTATGCGGAATATTATTTTGCCGGAACTTGAAAAAGAAGTGAATCAGGGTGAGCATTTCGCAAAAATCCGCCAGATCTTCAATTCATTGATTTTAGCGGCGTGGTATAAGAAAACTTTGCGACAGTCGCTCCTGGGACAATTATATGTCGATAAAGCAAAGACAGCAGGCGTGGATATCTCTGATAAAGAATTTAAGTTTAAGATTTATGACCAGTACATGAAGGCCTTTAAAAAAGGCGTTTTTTCACGCATTAGCATGGAATATGATGAGCAGGTCAAAAAAGTGATTCCGAGAAAATATTTCTCGGGGGGGATCGAACTCAGCGATAGTGCCATGTCCGTTGAAAATCTGGTTGTCTTGAGAGGCCGCCTCAGGGATCAATCGGCTCGCGTGCGGGAGATCGTGTCCGCGCAACTGTTGAACGACAAGAAAGTAACCGCAGGGTTGCTTTTAACGGATGAAGACGGAGCGCTTGTTTCCTCCGGGGAACGGAGTTCCAGCGGGCGGCCTGTGATAACGGCTATGGAAGTTTTTCCCGCCCCCGGCGAACACGTTGCGCTGGGCCTGGATGAAGAAATTGAGGTAACGGCTCAAATAAGGGTCGAAGGCGCGGTCGCGGATTTAACGGCCGAAGATATCCATCTCTCTGTATGGACAAATCTGGCATTGAAAAATGACCAGAAGCCTTTCATTCAAGAAGATGGAAATCATTCCGTTTGGCATGCCATCGCCGTTGAGCCCCGCAATATATCGTTTCGGGAAGGTTCGAATGGATCAGTAGGATATTATACGGCTAAAATCAAGGTTGATCCCGGGAGTACCGGATTGTATGCTTTTAAGTTGAATGCGCGCATGGCTCAAGATTCTGATCCTGTTTGGGCGGAAGGCAAGGATACCACAGTTCAGGTAGCTTTTCTCCCTGCTTGGTTCGACCGGGCCAGGATGCATCCCCAATACGTTTTTTGGGATGACGTAAAACTTTTGGGGTATCGTCCGGATTGGAGCGGGGTTAACGCTTATCTGCGGGATACAGCGGAAAAAACCGGGAAAAATTTTTTCATGTTAGCGCCCTTTTTTCCAACCAATGCGGCCAGTCCCTTTTCGCCTTTATCCGTTTATGCGCTATCTCCCCGGATGATTAATTGGCAGGATGTGCCGGATCATGGACACACACCTCTGGAGAAGTACCGGGATTTCAAGCTGCATGCGGCGCAAGCGCGGAAAACCGGGTTTTCCCGTTATCGAGAGATTCCTCAAATTCAACAGTACGCCGGGTGGGTTCGGGATCGTCTGTCGCAAGATCCATCCGCAACCATTTATGGTGTCAGTTATAAAGGTATGGCGTTTGAGAATTCAGAGGAGATGTTCGATTTTCTCGTATATGAGCAATTTTTGAATTTAGAGCAATTCTACAACCTTTTGAAATACCAGCACGCGCAGGGGAATTATGTCACAGGTGATCTTCCTTTTTACCGGAATGTCGGTGGGGTTATGGTGCACAATGAACCGCATTACTTCGCACATGACGGTGGGCAAGTTGACAATCCCGGGTTTGAAGGAAGTCTTAAAGTCGTTGATCTTGCCGCTTGGGATGAGATCGAGATTCAAAAACGCGTTCAGGCTGGAGAAACAGATCCGCGGTTACACGCCTATCAATATTGGAATAATGTGATAAAAGTGGTGTTCGATGATGAGATTACGACCATTGATGGATGGCGGATTGATGCGTTTCATATGTACGGGCGGGGGGCGCATAAAGATGGCGCCCGGCGTTTGATTTGGGATGCCCGTCTTTGGGAAGAAACAGCAAAATATTTCCGGGATGCCGGGCTGTTTCTTATGGCCGAACAGCTCGGAGGCGATGCCCATGCGTATTACCACTTCAATCGATTAGGATTTTTTATGAATGCGTTTGTTCTGGATTTGAAGCCGAAAACGTTACGAGGACTTCTCAATGAACTTAATGATTTTTCCCGCGGGATTGCCTTTACGGTGGCCAATACCCATGATAGCCAGCGCTGGGCCAATGAGTATTTTCCCATGTTTGAATATTTGACAGGATTGCAAGGGCAAAATAATCAGGATGAGAAAGCGCGGGAACGCATTCTTCGTTTGGCTGGTCCGATTTTCCTGGGATTGACATCGCTCATCCCGAAAGTGGAGACCGCGTCTTTGAGTTTGGGGGAATATGCAACCCAGGCGCCCATAAAAGAAGAAATACGCGACGAATCCGGTCAGTATGTTTTGGGTTCAAAATGGGGAACCGAATCGGTCGGTACGGCCGATCTTTCCGCCTGGTTAAAAAAATTTGCCGAAATCCGGGAAGAGAATCCGGCGATCAGTCATGCCGCGGGCCTTGAAATAAACAATAACGATAATGACCGATTGGTGTCGGTCGTAAAGATCTCTGCGGATAACAAGCTTTTAATCCTGGGGAATTTTTACAAAGAGCCGCAAAGAATCCAGTTGGTCCTGCCGGACGCCTTTGGGGTCTCGGCAGGGCAGGTTGCGGTTATGAAAAATCTTATAAATTCCGAGCAGGAGATGGAAGCGGCGCACGGACGGTTAGACCGTTTGCTGGCCCCCGGAGAGTTCGCGGTTTACCGTCTGGAATCCGTGAAAGCGTTCGAGAACGCGGAAATCGATGAAGAGGGGCCGGGTGACGCGCAGATGTGGAATTGGGCCGAAAACAAGAATAAAAGGGTGATGTTCCATCCCGAAAAAGAACTGATTTTTGAGAATGGCCAACCCTTTGAAGTACATCTTAACCGGGAGAGGGAACCCGGCGAAAGGACGATTTATAAAAGCAAGAAAGTTCGAGGACCCGAGAGATATCTGGCCCGGATTCCGTCATTGGACCCGGGCAACTATACCGTGACTTTTTTTTGGTATAATAAGCAGGCGAATGGCGGATGGGAAGGCGAAGGGGGCAATAAACATTTTTATCATTTCAAGGTTATCGCCCCGGATTTTCTTCAGAAGGAGGGATTATCCATAAAACTAACCAGAGCTGATCTGGATGCGTATCCGCATAATACAGTCACATTATCCAACGGGATAGGAAGTATCCTGCGCATACCGGTGCGTCCTTTAAACAGGGAACTAGAGAACGGCGCAATCCGGGTGGGCGGATATGTCAGCAAATATGACGGGTTTTTGGCTAATCTGTTCAAGCGGGGTATTCCTGATGAAAGCAAACGTGTTCTGTATAGAGGTGCCGTCGAAGATATTGCGGTAACGTTTGCGGACGGCACCGAGTGGGAATATCCGCTGGATACCTCCACATTTGATCATTTTCAGCGTTATCCGCTCCCTTCCTGGGTATTTATTCTCGGGGAAGGCGATCGTAAAGTTGTTCTTGAGAAGACCGCCGTATGCGCACAAAATGAAAATGCATTTGCCTTTCACTACAAGATCGCATCGGCCGGACAGGACGTTTCATCGGCAAAAATTTTTGTCCGTCCGGAACTAGACCAGCGCTTGCATCATGAAATAACGCGAATTTCTCCGGAGTCGTTGGGAGCCTGGGTGGATAAACATGAAGTTACTTATGATGAAGGACAGGTTCCTGTTGGTTTCTACCTGAAGCCGGTGAATGATGCCTGGCGTCAATGGTATCCGGGATTTGAAGGCGTAAAAATGTATGCAACCAACGGCGGTTACGAGGCAGCTCATGAAAGACATTTTAGTCACAATCCTCTGGAAAGCGAGCGCGGAGAGCAAGGCATTGCGGATCATAGTGATAGTTACAGTCCGGGATTTTTCACGCTTTCGGTGAATCCGCAAGAAAGTTCCAGTATTGTGTTTGCCAGCCAGGACAGGAATACTTCCCGCGCTTTTCTTAAGGAGCAAGGGGTTGCGGCGATGGTAAAAAAGAATACGGAGCTTGTCGAGGAAAGGGTGAATCGGATAAAGGATGCGTTGGCCCGCGAAGATCCCTTTGTTCAAAAAATGGTTATTGCTTTATGGGAGTTTGTAGTCGAGCGCGATGAATTTTATACGGTTATCGCAGGCCATCCCTGGTTTTCCGATTGGGGCCGGGATACGTTTATTGCCTTTGACGGCATCTTGGCCGCGGGGATGGATGATGTGGCCCTGGGATTGATCAAGGCTTTCGGAAAATTTGAGGGTAAAGACGGGAACAAAGGAATGCTGCCCAATATTATACAAGGTGCGGAGGCGGGCAATTGGGATACGGTAGATGCCCCGTTGCTTTATATCTTGGCCGTGAAGAATTATATCGCGGCTACGCATCAGCCGGACGTTCTGGCGGAACAGTCTGGGACCCGGACCATACAGGAAATTATTGAGTCGATTATCGAGGGATACCAGGAAGGGACGGCCAATGGCATTCACATGGATCAGAAAACCGGGTTGATTTACAGTCCCCCGCACTTTACATGGATGGATACAAATTATCCTGCAGCCACGCCCCGGGAAGGCTATACCGTCGAAAACAATGCCCGTTGGTACGATGTTTTGATGTGGGCGAGCGAACTTTATGAACACGCTGATCCCGAAAAATTTCAGGCGTATCGGCAATTGGCGCAAAAAGTAAAAAAGAGTTTTAATCAATATTTCTGGTATGAGGAGGGCCAGTATCTGGCAGATACGGTTGTTGCTTCACCTGATGAGAGCGCCGATAGAGGAAGGCAGGATACGGCGATCCGTCCCAATCAGCTTATTGCGGTGCATTCCCCCTATGGGCTTTTATCTAAAGAGCGAAAAATAAAAGTTGTCTCTCTCGCGGAATCCAAATTATTGGTTCCGGCGGGATTGCGGAGTTTATCTGAAGACACCCGCTCCAGTGAAGAATTTCCTTATCGGGGGACCTATGAAGGAAGCGATGACCATGGACGCAAGCAAGCGTATCATAACGGAACGGTATGGCCGCATTTGTTTGGTGATTGGGCTTTGGCCTATGTTACGGCGCATGAGTATTCCCAGGAAAGCATAGATCATGTGTTGCCGTATTTTACCGCTTTTGAAGAACATCTTGCGGAGGCTGGCATAGGCAGTGTCTCCGAGGTCAGAGACGGAAATTACCCGCATCGTCCCCGTGGCGCGGATGCCCAGGCCTGGAGTGTTGC
>JAGYNW010000120.1 GCA_018399915.1 Candidatus Omnitrophota bacterium | reverse complement strand
TGTCAATGAGATTCAAAAAAGGATCATTCAAAAGGATTGGCTTTTGCAGGGTCCTGTTCTGCCTCAACAACAATCCAACCTTTATAGTTGCTTTTTTCTATTATATCAAATATTTTCTTTTGCATATCTTTTTTATGAATACGGACCGAACCACTCCCGATCTCATTGCCGTTCAGTACCAGATCATAAGAACGGGCCCTGACTTTAGCGTATTCATTTGTTTCAAAATGCGTCATATCTTCTTCCTTGACAGATGTAAAAGGATGATGCTCGCTATCCCATCGTTTTTCGTCTTCATTGTATTTTAACAGAGGAAAATCCGTAATCCAAACAAAAGCATAATCCTCCCCATCTTTGCGCAAATCCGGTTTATCGCTTTTATGTTTTTCTGCCGCTTCGGCATGCGTCATGCGCGGGAAAGGAACAGGCAGATCAATCCCCTTGATGTCTTTAAAGATCACGTGAAAAAGCCTCTCGGTAAGCGCGAAGATATCCTCTTCGTCCACAAAAGACATCTCCATATCTAACTGTGTAAATTCCGGTTGCCTGTCGGCCCTAAGATCTTCATCCCGGAAACATTTCACGATTTGATAATATCGATCCATACCTGAGACCATCAACATCTGCTTAAAGAGTTGCGGAGATTGCGGCAAGGCAAAAAACTGTCCTGGATTCAATCGTGAGGGCACTAAGAAATCCCGCGCACCTTCCGGGGTGGATTTGGTAAGGACAGGAGTTTCGATTTCCATAAAATTCTCTTCATCTAAGAAACGGTGAATAATGGCACAAAGCTTATGCCTCACCTTCAACGCATCCAAAACCTTGGTTCTTCTTAGATCCAGATACCGGTAAGTCAATCTCAATTCCTCCGAAACATTAACCGTGTCATCAATCTCAAAAACAGGCACCTCACTTTGATTGAGGATCTCCAAAGACTCCGCGCAGACCTCTACCGCCCCGGTTGCCAGATCAGGATTCACCATCTTTTCCGGCCGCACCACAACCTCCCCGCTAACTTTGATCACAAACTCCGGACCCAATTTCTGCGCGATCTCATGCGCTTCTCTGCTTACGGAAGGGACAAAGACCACCTGGGTCATCCCATAACGATCACGGATATCAATAAAGATCAATTTTCCATGATCCCGCCGCGCTGCCACCCAACCGCAGAGGGTTGTTTTGCTCTTGCCGTGTTCTTTTCTTAGTTCTCCACATGTATGTGTTCTTAACATAATTCGTCTTTACCTTTCTATAAAATTACTCTTTTATTCCCGGCTCTATAATGGCCGCATTAAACTTCTCGATAAATTCTTCTTTGGGGATATCCTGTTCTGCGCCGGTCTCCATATTCTTCAACTTTATCTTTCCCTGTCTTTTCTCATCCAGACCGTATATCGCAACAAAACGCGCCCGGGCCTTATTGGCGGCCCGCATCTGGCTTTTCATTGAAGAGACCTGATAATTGATCCCCACCGACAAACTTTCCGGCGCGCCCTTCCAAGATCGCCTCACTTGCTCGGCCATCTGAAAAATTTCATTTACGCAAGTTTCTTCGATCGCGAGAAAATATAGATCCAGATCTTCTTCGCTTTCATTATCAGAACCCTGTTTCGCCAAAAGGATTCTCTCAACCCCAACGGCAAAACCCACGGCATCGACTTGCGGACCGCCTAACTGAGAAACCAGATGGTTATATCGCCCTCCGGCACCTAACGCGTCCTGACTGCCCAAGGAGGCATCCGACACCTCAAAGACCGTATGGGTATAATAATCCAGACCTCTGACCAAAGAAGGATCCTCAGTGTAAGAAATATCCAGTTCCGCTAAGGCCGTCTTTACTTGTTCATAATACTGCAGGCTTTCCTCATCCAGCCAATCCTTGCCAAAAGCGATGGCCTTGATAACTGACTTGCAGCTATTCTTTTTGCAATCAAGAACACGAAACACATTGCGGATATAACGTTCCTTACAATCATCGCAAAGCCTATCCACTCTGGGTTCGATACAGCCGATCAATCGGTCATGGATATTATTTTTACAGGCCAAGGTGCCCAACGTATTTATCTTCAGCTCAAACTTCTTTAATCCAAAAGATTTAAGCATATTAACGCATAAAGCGATCACCTCCGCATCCAAATACGGGGAGGATGAGCCCGGACCAATAGCCTCGACCCCTATCTGATGGAATTGACGCAATCGGCCTTTTTGTGGTCTTTCGCCTCTGAACATGGGCCCCAGGTAAAAAAGCCGGGAAAGGCTTTCCTTTTTATCAAAACTATTTTCAATATACGACCGTACTACGGAAGCCGTATTTTCAGGCCGAAGTGATAATCCCGACAATTGGATATGACCTTTCTCGTCCAATCTTTGCGAAGTTAAATTAAGCATTTGTTTTTGCACAACATCGCTGGTCTGTCCCATGGAGCGGGCAAACAAGTCAGTCTCTTCAAATATTGGCGTGCGTATCTCTCTGTAATTATAGAGGTTTAGTATTTTCCTGGCCTTTTTTTCAAGATCTTGCCATACTAATGATTCTTGGGGAAGGATGTCACTTGTACCTCTGGGGATTTTAAACTTTTTGGACATATCAATAACCATAACAATCACAAGGCGGAGATAATTCTCCGCCTTGTGGTTTACAAAATATTTTTATGTTAGATCAATTTACAATAAAACATTGCGCGCAACTTTTGCACATGAAAATCAGACACATAAATCCTTGCTATAAAATCTCTTTAATGTTTTATCGGATCTTTTCTTTCATCTCTAACCCCGGCTTAAACACAACCACTTTGCGGGGGGGGACAGGAACGCTTTCCCCTGTTCTTGGGTTACGGCCAAAACGCGCTTTTCTTTCTTTGATCTTAAATACACCGAAATTGCGCAATTCCACCTTTTCATTACGGACAAGGCTTTCAACAATTACATCAAAAGTCTTCTGAACGATCTTTTTAACATCAACCTGTTTGATGCCTGTCATATCCGTAATACGTAAAACAATGTCTTTTTTGGTCATATATTCACCTCCTAATGCTAAGTATAGTAACAACAAGAATTTAGGGTGTCAAGAATAATTTCACGGCTTACAAGAGATTAAGATTTCAGCAAAAAAGCAAAGATATATTATAAATTCTCTAAAGCGCAATAAAGGTAGGATCCAAATCAAAAAGACGCTCAGATCAAAGGATTTTACGAACTTTCTCCCATTTGGATCCGTTTTTAGCGTCTTTCAATATCTTGATAAACGTATCCACGATCATGGGATCAAACTGTGTGCCTTTGCAGCGTGCCAATTCGGCAATAGCCTCCTCCATAGAATGCTCTTGGGAATACGGCCTTTCAGTCAAGATCGCATCAAAACTATCCGCAACACTGATAATCCTAGCGCCGATGATAATCTCATCGCCCTTTAATCCCAGAGGATAACCCTTGCCATCATAACGTTCATGATGCTGTTCAACCAGTTCAATTAAAGATTTAAGAAAACTCAAAGGTCTGATCATCTCTCCGCCTTTTGACGGATGCAGCTTTATCTGGTCAAACTCCTCTTCAGTTAGTTGTCCGGATTTTGTTAAAATCTTTTCATGGACGCCGATTTTTCCTAAATCATGCAACTGACACGCTAAAATGATATTATTAATATCGATCTGTAACATGTTCAATTCTTCTGCTATCGCCTGGGCATAAAGGGAAACCCGCAATGAATGATTCTTCGTATAATGATCTTTGGCATCAATGATAGAGGTCAATGATGATGTTACTTGAAAACACATATTTTTCATTGCCTCGTATAATCGGGTACTCTCGATAGCAATTGAAGACTGCTCGGCTAAGGATTTGATCAACTTGAAATCTTCTTCGTTAAACTTTTCCTTTGAACTTTTATTGTTCGCGTTGATAACACCGATAGCCCTCCCTTTATAGACAAGCGGGACACTGATGAACGATCCTGTATAATATTTTTCCTCATTAGCCTTTGCGAACCTGGCATCGGTTTCAATATCATTAACCAAAATAGCCTGTTTGTTTTCCAACACCCAGCCAGAGACCATCGTCCCAATCTTAATTCTCGAATTTTTCACGACATCCGGGTCCAACCCCTTATGCGCGACGATAGACAGCTGTCCTTGAGCCTCATCATAAAGCAATAAAGAACATCTATCCAATTCCAAGACCGAAGCAACCCGGTCAATGATCAATGAGAGGACCTCATCGAGACGTAACAGAGAAGAAAAACCTTCACTTGCCTCAAAAAGCAAACCTAATTTACTTGTTTCCTCCTTGAATTTCCGTTCTATCCGGTCATTATACGTCTCTACCTTATTGCGCAACTCCTGTAATTGCTTAAAATCCGCATTCTCATCTCTATCATAGTGAAGGAGTTTCGTGTTCTTTTTGATACTTAATAAGAATGCTTCCATTTTAAACGGCTTATGGATATAATCATCAACCCCTACTTTAATGGCGCGGATAGGGGCTTCTTCTCCCGAATATCCTGTCATAATAATAACACGAAATTTCGATTGGGGATGATTCTCTTTAATACGCCTAACAGCCTCGATGCCATCGATCTCCCCTCCTAAACGGACATCAGAAACAATAATGTCAAATAAACGTTGATTAGATATCTCTATCGCGGATACCCCATCAGAAGCTCCTTCAACCTCATAGTTTTCACGGGCCAGTGATTTCACTAATGTCTTTCTGAAAATATCATCGTCTTCAATGACCAAGATTCTGTCTAAAGCGCTCAACTTTTTCTTCTTTAAATTAAAAATTTCATTGAAATTACGGTTCCCTTGTTTACTTCCGAATGGATCTCCATTCTTCCTCCGTGCCTTTCAATAATTTTCTGAACAATGGAAAGCCCTAAGCCTGTGCCTTGCCCGACTTCCTTACTGGTATAGAATGGATCATAAATCTTAACCATATCAGCTTCCTCTATCCCACAACCATTATCACTGATCTCTACGGTGATCATCGCCTCTTTTTGCCCGGTTTTCACAACGATCACGCCCTGATTTTCCTGAATTACCTTTCTTTCCATAATCGCATCCCGTGAATTGACAAGAAGATTCGTAACCACCTGGGATAATTCCGTGGGATTTCCTTTCATAAATGGGACTTCGGTATATTCTCTTTGGATCTTAATGCCTTGAACGTTAAACTGATGCTCAAGTATGATACAGGCATCATTGATCACCGCATTAATGTCAACGTCTTCAAGCTCTGTTGAAGTCTTTCGTGAATATTTTAATAGTTGTTCTACGATGGTCTTGCATCGCAAGGTGCCCTGCTTGATCATGGTCAGACTTTCTCTTTGGTCTTCTGTCAATTCATCCATCATCAATAATTCTGTATTATTCAAAATGGTTCCCAGAGGTGTATTAATTTCATGGGCAACCCCTCCTGCCAAGATCCCGATCGTCGCCATTTTTTCAGAATGGATTAATTGCTCCTGGGTATTTTCCAACTTCTTTTGAATCCCAAAATGCATTTTGGCATTATTGACCGCGATCGAAGCATATTCAGCTAATGATTCGACCAAGTTGAGATCTTCTTCAGCAAAAGCTCCGACAAAAGCCTGCCGGTCAAGATATATCAATCCAATAATTTGATCGCTATCGTCGGGGTTTTTTAACGGTACACATACGGCTGACCGAATATCCAAACCAGCAATACTTTGAGAAGAAGCCAATTGACGGTCGTCCTTAATATCATTAACCAAGATCGAATTCTTCGTCTTTAAAACTTTATCCGTTATTGTGCGGCTGAATTTCTTTAATAAGTCGCCCCCGCCCTTTTCATCAACGTCTTTTTTCGTGCGCTCCACTTGGGAATAAAGAGCACCGTTCTCATCAATCAACACAACAAATCCCCTGTCCGCGTTTGTGCTTTGCATAATTCGGTCTAAAACATTGCTTAAGACGACATCCAGATCCAAATTACTTACAGCCATTTTCATGAAACTATCCAGGACTCTCACCTTCTGCTCTGGCGATTTAATTGCCGCCGGAGCTTCGCTTTGCCCAGAACTTTCCTTCTTAGGAATCAAGGCTTTTATGGATTCTCTTATTTCCTTTACACTGTTAACCAAGTGTTGATTCGCTAAAATAACATATTGTCCCGATGCTTCCTCCAAATAAAATTCCGCTTTATCAAATTCTTTTTGGTCAATAAACATTTTTCCTAATTCTAAACTGATCTTGCCAATTTCCTTAAGGTTATCATTCTTTTGGGCTATTTGTAAGGCTTGCATATAAGTTTTTTCAGCTTCCTCGAACTTGTTTTCCAGCCTTAACGATAATCCTAATATGCGACA
>JAGYNW010000012.1 GCA_018399915.1 Candidatus Omnitrophota bacterium | reverse complement strand
ATCCTCGACAAGCCGCGTTCTGATTATATTAAAAGGGTCGCGATGGAGCAGGGATTGGTCAGCCTTCGTCAAAATGGATGGAAAGCCGTTTTAGAGGGTATCACGACCCCATCAGAGATCATGAATGTTACTATCAGCGATGGACCTATACAGGTTTTTGACAGTGAAAAAACGCCGTTGTGGTCTGCAGATAAGATCAAGGCCGCGCATGAGGCCGCGCAGGTCCGCGTCAAAAAGAATCAAAAATGGGATGAAAAAAATACTTATGATTCCAGAAGTTATCCCCGTATCTTTGAACCGGTCGAGATCCGATACCGGTTATTAAAGAACGATCCGGATGATGCTAATTATATGTTGTCGGACAATATCGAATACAGGACTATAACAGAGGACATCAGCGCCGGGGGGCTTCGTTTCCGGACCAAGGGGGGGTTTCCTGTGGGCGCTATTCTGGACCTGCGCATCCACCTGGGCGATGGGTCGAAAGGGATCGATTGTTTGGCCCGGGTGTGTCGCATGGAAGAGGATGAGTTGAATAATGTCTACACGGTCGTTAACTATTATTTAGATCTTTCGAGTAAAGACAAGGTATCTTTGTCTCAATTTGTCGAGAATAAATTGAAATCCAACGCGCAAGACAAGGGGCAAACGCATTAGATTCTGTTTTCTTTCCGGTTCTCTTCCACATGTTTCTGGCCCTTATGATTAACAAAAGTTGTGTGAATATTTATGAATTTTTTTTATAAGGCTAAAAAAAAATCAGCGGAAACCGTCACAGGTTCGATCAGTGCGCATAATGAGACCGAAGCGGTAGAGCTCATCCATCAGTTAGGCTTGATTCCGGTGGAAGTCGTTGCTGAAAAATACGAGGTCAAGGTCGAGGATTTCAGCGCGAATAAAAGGGCCTCGTTTAAGGATCTGTATTTTTTAACGAAACAACTGGCGAATCTTTTGAAGAGCGGTGTGAGCTTAATGAAAGGGTTGTCCCTGATCATAGAACAGATCCAGAATAAACATTTTAAAAGTGTTGTCTCCCGGGTTGAGCAAGAGGTCAAAAACGGAAAATCTTTTTCATCAGCCCTGGCCATGTTCCCGGCGATATTCTCCGATATGTATATCGCCATGATCCATGCAGGGGAAGAGAGCGGAAACGTCTATGAATCTTTAACGAACCTGTCCGGGCATCAAAAGAAACAGAGGGAAATCCGTTCTAAGATCAGGGCCGCTTTAGCGTATCCGCTTTTCATGGCAGTGGTCGGATTTGCCACGGTCTACTATATTATCGTGTTTGTTTTTCCGCGCATGATCGTTCTTTTTGAGAATCTTGAGTCCATGCCGGTTCCCACGGTTCTCATGATAGAAATTAGCCGTGTTTTAAGTAAAAATTGGGGGTGGGTTTTAGTTTCTGTGGGCGTGCTCCTTTTTTTGCTTCATTTGCTTTATCATTCGCGTAAAGGCCGTTCTTTGTTCAGTAATATTATTCTTAAATTACCGGTTTTCGGAGAAGTCGTCCTCAAATCCGAATTAGCAAGATTTTCCAGCGCGCTTGTCATGCTCTTGAAAAGCGGCGTTTCTTTGACCCGCGCTTTGGACATCGCGATTCCCATCTTGGGCAATGAACTGATAAAGGTTCAGCTGTATCAAGCCAAAGAGAATCTTATCGCCGGGGGGTCTTTGGGAGAAAGTATCAAGCAACTCAAAGGGCTTCCTCCTATGCTGGGGCATTTGGTATCCGTGGGGGAGGAATCAGACTCGCTCGAAGAAGTTTTTACGGAAATATCTGAAAGCTACGAACAAGAGACAGAAGAGAAGATCAAAATATTAACGACGCTCTTTGAACCCTGCATGATCCTTATTATCGGCCTGATGATCGGCTTTATTGTTTTTGCCATGTTGTTGCCGATATTTCAGATGGACACATTAATGCAGTAAGGCGTGGCATAGTATTTCGCTCATCCTTGAAAATATCAACGGTTTCCCAATTCCATTTTAAAAAACGCATGAGACAAAAGAAATATCCGCAGGCCATCATCCTATCTCTAATGATTTTATTCTTCTTCTGTGCGGGAGAGCCCGCATACGGGGATTATTGGAAAAAAGAAAGAGGGACGCATTTTATTGTCTGGTATTCCTCGGATGAGAGCCCCGTATGGGCAAGATCGGTCCTTAGGGCCGCGGAGACCTATTACCGGCGGATAGCGAAGAACATCAATTATTCCCGTTTTAGAAATTTCTGGACCTGGGATGAGCGGGTTAATATTGTCATTTATCAAAATAAAGAGACATTCTTGAATAACACAAAACAACCGGCCTGGTCCAAGGGCGGTGCGTACCGTGATGAATCATTGTTCAAAACCAAGATGATCGTAACCTACAAACAGGAACAGAACTTTCTTGACGGGGTTTTACCGCATGAGATCAGTCATTTGATCCTGGGTGACTTTATCGGTTGGGATAAATCTATCCCGCGATGGTTCAATGAAGGTGTCGCCCAATTGCAGGAAAGCAGGAAAACCCGTATAGTACGGCCCTTTATGAAAAAAATGATCGCGCGTAATGCGCATTGGCCTTTACGGATATTGATGCAAACGGAAGTGAGGGATCTTGAGGGCACCGATGAGGTGGCTTTGTTCTATGCTCAGAGTTTATCGATTATTGATTTCTTGATAAGCCGTTTCGGAAGTAACAAGTTCGGAGAATTGTGTGTGATGTTGAAGCGCGGTTATGATTTTGAAACGGCCCTTACAAAAGTCTATTTGTTCGATTTCAAGACCGCAGAAGACCTGGAAAAAAAATGGTTAAGATATATGAAAAATTGAATGATTTGTAGTATGATGAATTAAGATAGAAATACCAAGGGAAAACAGTGAGGTCATAAAGGGGGAGGATATAAGATATGTCTTTGTTAAAGGAATTGCGTGGTTTGGCTCAAAGGAGAAATGATCAAAACGGGTTTACTTTGATCGAAGTTATTTTAGTCGTTATCATTATTGTGTCTTTATCCGCTATGGTTTTTCCGCGCATAGTGGGACGGTCTGAAAAAGCCAGGGTTTCCATAGCGAAATCCGACATTGAGTCGAATATCGCCACAGCGCTTAAGTTGTATGAATTGGATAATGGGAATTTCCCGACCACAAAACAAGGACTGAAGGCCTTAAAAGAAAAACCGTCTACAAGCCCGGTTCCCACTAACTGGAATGGCCCTTATATTGAGAAGGCGCCGGTTGACCCTTGGGGCAACCCTTATGAATACAGGGCGCCCGGCAAGCACAATATCGATTATGATCTGTATTCCAAAGGCAAAGATCAAGCCTCGGATGAAGATGATATAAAAAATTGGGAATAGATGATGGTGAGATCTTTATCTCCCCGGTGTGATCAAAGAGGTTTTACGTTCATCGAAGTCATGGTTACCCTTGTTATCCTTTCTGTCGGGATCGTAGGCATATTTAAATCCCTCCTCATCTCATTGGATCAAATTGATTATCTGACACATAGGCTGTACGCTTCAACAACCATGGAGAATCTTATGTTCCAGAAGGAACGCATGCTCCGGGATGTCAGTGAGCTTTCCTTGAACCTGGGAGAAAAGATCGATGTTCCTGTCGGCAATAAAAATATCCGGTTTGATCAAAATATTGAAATTTCAGAGATTGAATCCTATCCGGATCTATTTTCGATCGACGTGACTTTGTCTTGGAAAGAAGGGGACCGAAAGATCCTGTTGCGGCAGTCAGGATATCTCTGGGATTCGACCTATGCATATAAAAAATCTAATCTTTAAAGCAAAAAGTTTGTTATCAAATTGCAAGGTATCACAACGGTGCGGATTAACACTCATCGAGGTTCTGATAACGGTTTCTTTGATATCCCTTTTGAGCCTTGTCCTGTATACTTCCTTGGTCAACGGGATGAAAGTCTGGAAAAAAAGCCAGGAATTGGTTGCCGAGGAGGATATTGTGATTTTTTTTGATAAGATCGGTGCGGATTTACGCAATGTCGTTTCTTATGAGGGATTGTCATGTCTGGGCACGGAAACATCTTTCGCTTTCCCGGCGCTGGTATCCGTTTTAGCGGATCCCAACAGCGGCTTTCGTCAAGATGAATATGTGGACCAGATCGGAACAGTAAAATATTTTTTTGACAAAGAAACCGGCAGCCTTTACCGTGAGGTTGCCAACTACAGCTTAGCGCTGAAAGGGGATTTTCTTTCAAAGCGTAAGATCGCCGGTAATATCACAGATTTCCGCTTGCAATATTTTTCAATAGAAAAGAATAAAGAAGTGAAGAGCAAAGAGATCGAAGAGATCATTCCGTACGCTGTGAAGATCGAAGTCCAGTTTACTGACGGAAAACAGCCTAAAGTTCTCAATAAATATATCTCTATCCCTTTAGGGCACAGATGAACCTATGCGTAAAAATACGAACACAAATGGATCTGTTTTAGTTCTGTCCTTGTGGCTTTTATTGCTGTTATCGGTGTTCCTGGTCAATATCGGCTTGCGGATCCGGCAGCGGGTGGAACTGGTCTCCCGCATTGAAGAACGGAACAAGATACATCATATTACCGCAGCCGGCATTAAAAAGGGACTCGCGGCGATCAAGCATTGTTTTTCTCTGGGCGAAACGGAATATTCAACCTATATTAAATCTTACCTGAGGAACAATGAAGAAAAGTTTAAAGAGATCAAAGTCGGCGAAGGGATTTTCACGGTTTCTTATCAACAGTATGATGACCTGCGCCGGGATTATCGGTCTTATTATGGGCTGGTTGACGAGGAAAGCAAGATCAATATTAATGTAGCTGACAGGGGGACGCTCCAACGGCTTTTTTTAAGATCGGTTGCAACGGATGAAGATGAGGCCTTGTTTTACGCGGATGCGATCATTGATTGGCGCTCCCTTGGAAAAAGCCGCATAGACGGTTTCTTAAGTGATGATTATTATACAAATCTGAAATATCCCTATGCTAAAAAGAGTTCGCCATACGAATTGATGGATGAACTCCTGTTAGTGGAGGGTATGAACCAGCATGTTTTGTCCGGAGTCGTGGATCATATGACCGTTTATGGTGACGGCGCGGTTAATATCAATACCGCGTCCCGGGTTGTCTTAAACGCTCTGGGACTGAGTGAAGAGCTTATTGACAAGATCCTTTCGGTACGTAGAGGGTCTGATGGGTTGGAGGCGACAGCGGATGATTTCATCTTTTTGAAACCTTTTGATATAGCTAGTGATATGTCTGTTTTTGTCAAAGTGACAGAGGATGAGGCCAGGACGATTGACGCCTTAAATTCCAGGGGTTTAATAAAAACGAATTCATCCTTTTATTTGATCGAAAGTGTAGGTAAACTAAAGAAAAGAAGAAGATCCAGGGCGAGTTGTGTGTTTGATGTGGCCGCCAACAGGATTATTTATTATAAAGAAAAATAATTGATTTTTATTAAGAGTATTGAAATTTTTATTATATAATAATTTTGTATTAAATCGATAATACGCAAGGGAAAAAATATGTGGAAAAAGTCAAAAGACAATATTTGTATATCAATTACCGATCAAGAGGTCAAGGCGGTCTTAATCAAAGGAAACGCGTCCAACGCGCGGGTCATTAACGCGGCCATTAAAGATGTCGCGGATGTTAAACCGGATGAATTGCCCAAGGTTCTGGCCTCTGCCTTGAAGCCTGTCAAGGCCAAGGGGGCTAATGTTTGTCTTATCGCGCCTCCGACAACGATTACAACCAAGAATATAGAGATCCCGTCAACGAATCAGGAAGAGATCCAGTCTATTGTCAGTCTTCAGGCCGGGCGTCATACGCCTTTTGCCAGGGACGAAATCCAGATCGGGTATGTCAATATCGGTGTCCATAAAAATAATTACAGCAAGGTCTTGTTGGTCATTGTTAATAAGAGCGCCTTAAAAGAACAGATCTCTGTGCTTTCCAGGGCAGGGCTTAAGGTCAGTAAGGTTTTTTTCGCTCCGGAAAGTGTCGCGGAATATTATGCCAACGCTTTAGGGTTGAAAGGAAAAGAAGAAACCGTAGGGATTATTGATGTGGGCAAGCTGGCCACGGAATTCGTTCTTATTTCTAACGGGGTTGTTGCGACATCCCGCAATATTCCGGTCGGTAAGGATAGCCTCAGTGCCGAGGGGGATGCTGCCAAGGAACGGTTGATCGAAGAAATTTCCAAGACCGTTGAAGCCTCGCAGACAGAGGAGATTATTGATGCTCCCAGCAAGTACGTTTTAGCCAACGATGATCCGGTGCTTCGCGATCTGCAGGCCGGCATAGAAGATAAGCTGAAAGTAACAACAGAAATAGTTCCCTATATTGATAAAGTGAATGTGCCTAAAGGGGTTTTGAAGAAGATCGCTACGGATTATGCGGCGCATTCATTCTTAGAGGTGATCGCGCCGGCGGCTTACGCAGAAGGCCGGGCGATTGATCTGTTACCTGAAGAGATTCAGATCCAGGAAATGATCGCTTCCCAGGGTAAAGAGATTTTCAGGATCGCTATTCTGAGTTTTTTCCTGCTCGTTGTTGTGGGCAGTTTGTTTAGCGCCAAAATGTATTACAGCAGTCAGGTATTGGAAAAGTATACGGAGAAGTATGCGGAAAACAAAGAGAAAGTCGCCTTTCTGGAAGATGTGTCTTTGCGGACCAAGATCGTGAAGCGTTTTCTGGATGACCGCATGACCAGTTTAGAGATCATTGATCATTTATATCAAGAGATTCCCAAGGAGATCTATTTAACAAATATTATGATTGATGGGAACAACCGTATCCGTCTGGAAGGAATATCGGATATCGGTTCATTGATCCATGAGCTGGTGACCCAATTAGGCCAGTCTGAGTATTTTGCCAAAGTAGATCTGATGGCCACGAGTTCCAGGAAAGACCGCGGAAAAGATGTGCACGCGTTTGAAATCGTTATTCAATTGACCGCGCCGGAAGAGGAAGACAGCAATTCGAATACTACGGAAACGGAGGAATAGACTTTGATACAGAAATTTATTTCCAAATTATCATCGAAAGAAAAGATGTTGTTATATATCACGGTGGGAGTGGTATGTATCGCCTTGTTTGAAAGATTGTTTTTAGGCCCGGTCTTTTCCAATCTGCATAATATTGAAAGTAAAATTAAGGAGCAAAAAGTCAACATCGTTCGGAATTTGAGGATTATTTCCTATGAAGACCAGATCCTTGAAAGATTCCGCGTTTTTGAAAAATACTTTGTGAATGAATTGAAGAGTGACAGCGATATCAACGCGGATTTTTTACGCACGATCGAAAATTTAGCAACAAAATCCAATGTTAAATTAGTGACCAGCAATGCTTCGGATGCTATTAAAAAAGATAAATACAGTGAATATTATGCCAACCTGGATTGCACCGGTCTTTTGAAAGACATTGTTTCTTTTATCCATCAGGTAAACACCGCGGATTCATTGCTGAAGGTTGTGAATCTCGACATGACGCCCAAAAGGGGCGAAACCGACGAGATGACAGCCTCCATGACCATCGTTAAGATGTTGATCTCATCAGGAGAAACAGAAGTCGAGGATATCCGTTAGCTTGAAGCATTTTTTCCCGCAGTTTTAATCCCAAAATCTTAAGAAAAGTTTTTTACTGGAATCTGATTTTGAATCTTCTATCAAACTGGGAGAGCGTATGCGTATGCCTGAAAAAACAATGATTTCTTTAATCCTTATGCTTTGCGTGGCTTCGATTGCCTTGGCGAACCCGGTCAGACAATTATTCGAGAAGGGTGCCCAGGCCTATAATGCCCAAGAGTACAAAAAAGCCATTCAATTCTTCAAGGAGGCGATCAAGATCTATCCGGAGCTAGCCCCGGCGTACAATTATTTAGGGCTTTGTTATAAATCCTTGAACGCGGATTTCCCCACAGTGGTGGGTTTTTTTGAAAAGGCGATTGAGATAGACCCCCAATATATACTGGCGTATGACAATTTGGCAAAGATCTATTATGGTATTAATGATTATGCTAAAGCCGAAAAATATAATTTAAAAGCCCTGGAAATAAACCCTGACTTGTTAAGCAGTCATTTGTCTTTGGGGTGGATTAATCTGTTGGGAAAATCTGATGCTGAAGAAGCGATTTACCATTTTGAGAAAGTCGTTGCGCAGAATGAGATTTCTTACGCGTATTTCGGGCTGGGATTAGCGTATTTTCTGGATAAAAATAATCCTGAGGTCTTGAATGTGATCACGATTCTCCGTAATGACGGGGAGGAAAGTTTGGCGCAACATCTCGAAAGGATGGTCCGGGAGAACCGTTATATCGCGCCGGATAGACCCACGGCCAAAACAGCGACGCAGTCCAAGCCGTCCAAGAAGGCTTCACAGTCTGCCAGCACCCCAAAAGCATCTTCGATGAAAGTGCGGTTACGCAAACCGTAATCGTTTTAAAGCTCCTGGATGAATTTGTCCCAGTCTATCTCATAAACATAAATTTTGTTCCTGCCGGTAAGATCGGACTCCTCATCGAACAGCTTAAAGTACCGCAATCCTTGACCTTCAAAGAAGTAAAGCCGTATCAGCAGTGATTTGGCAAGCCTCTCATCCAAAAGAATGATATTGTAGTTTTTTTCCTGACGGTACAGCACGACAGAAAAAGGAAGGTTGGCCTCAGGGAAGGTTTTTTCTGTGAAAAGTCCGTTTTCCATGTAGAAGATGTTTTGCGGCGTTCCTTTGCCGTATTTATCCGATAAGACGCGGCAGGCCTTGGTGGTTTTATCAATGGTTACATTTCCATCAAAAAGGAGCTTATTTTCGTTTTCGCTGATCAAGCCCAGCGGGGAGCTGTATTTAAACGGCCCACCAACCAGGTTCCAGATAAAATCTACATATTCTTTAGAATTCGCAGAAGGCACTTTTTTAAGCAACTGGGGATTTTTATTGATCTCTTCGATACTCCGGAAATTCCATTTGCCAAAAAATCCTAATTGAAGGTTAGCATCTACAAATTCTTTATATACCAGGCAATAGGAAGGAGGCGGTTTGCTGTGCGTCAACGAAAGGATATGGGTGGCTGTAGAACTGTCAAATCCTTTTTGCAAAAGGGTCCTTGCTTCATTCCGGGATTTTCTTGTGATCTCTTTGAGGGCCTGAACGCTTATTGAAAGCGGAAGCCCCAGTTCTTTGTGCAGATAGTCTGCGGCATCGTTGCCGCTATTATTCAGCATGCGGATAAGGCCCAGCGCTTCGGTCTCACTTTCACTTAAAAAAACATTCGCCATCCAGTAGGCTTGTGGGAAATTGATGGTCGCGCCATCAAAAGTCACGGCCCGGTGCGCGGTTGCTTTGATAAAGTGGCCGGGCGGCCACCAGGTATTAATGATGCTGTTGGACGGGGTTTTTTCTCTGATCGTTGTTAAGATCTTGTGCCAGGTATCATTGTAGATCGGATTCAAAAGCGATTGTATGGAATTCTGGATGCGGATATAGGGGATGGCTGATCCTAAAAGGAAAAGTGTGATAATGATGGCATTAACCGTTCGTTCGATCTTGCCTTTATATTGAAATTTTTTGTGTGATAGGGAGAAAAGGGTCTGGGCCAGGAATTGTACGCCAAGGGCGAACATAAGGCTTAACGGGATCAGGCAGAGCAATACAAATCGTTGTGCCCCAAGGGTGATCATGAAGGACATGACAAAGAATACCCCGATCACGATGGTCTCGTAGAGCACATCCCTTTGATCCGGTCTTTTTTGCCTAAAGATATAGCGCAACCATCCGATCAAGGCCACACAGAAAAAGAAAATACCGCCGGTATGTTCTATGATATAGCTCAAAGACCCTTTATGCAGTTCACTGACACTGATATAGATGTCCGGCCATAAGGATAATTGCGGGGCCATGAAATTTTTTAAGGCTTTCCAGCCTTCCACGAACAAAACGAAGAATTCATTTATTCCGAATACAATACTGATCAAAAGAAATCCGCCTAAACAGATTCCCAGCAGGTATTGCCAAAGTTTCTTGATATCGTATAAGAATCTTCCGAACAGAAGATTATGGATAATGATCAGCACGCTTGAAATAAAAATGACAGCGAATAAAAACACCCATCCTTGCCAGAACAAAGAATAAAGCAGCATGAACAGGGCGGTAAAAGTTGCCGCCCCAAAGACCTTGCGCCTGGGAACAGGGTAACTTCCGGTATTGGTTCTATCCGCCTTAGCTGAAAGCGGGAGGCCTTTTAAAGGCGGGGATTTTTTAAGGTATGTAAGCCCCTGAAAAAAGCAGGCCAGGATGCATAAAGGAAAGAGGGTGCTGTAAGGGTCATTATCATACCAGCCAAAAGTGCTTCTTTTGACAAAGATCGGAGCCAGAAAAAAGAACAGAGCACTTATGAAGGAGACCAGGGGCTGGCAATGAAGTTTGTAACAAATGAAAAGGAATGGGATCAGGCATAAAGCCGCGATGATCAAGGGGGTAAAACTCACAGCCTGCATCATATCCACAGAGGGATTAAATATTTTTTGTGTTTTATAAACAAAATAACCAATATACGGATGCAGGTTCAAAGGTTCCCAGTGTCCTTTCGGTGCAAGCATGAGTTTGTTAAGATATTTACTGCCTTTGACGGTATCACTGATCGCGCCTTTTGTTTCGATATTTTGGGTCAGTTTATAATAATAAAAGGAGTCTGAAGCTAACAGGTAAGGACGTTGGGCGGCTGCATCAGAATTTTTTTGGATCTCCAGCGAGGCCGCGTCAATGGCCTTTCGCAGGTTTTGCCCTTCTTCACGGATTACCTCATCAAAAAGTTTTTTGGTCAAGAGCGCTTTTTCTTGGGGCGAGGCGAGCGGCTGTTGCTGTTGTACCTGAGAGGCGATCTTGGAACGGACTTGCGATAAAATGAGCAGGGTAGTTTTTTCCGATATATCGGTTGAGGTGAAGTTATATAAAGGATAGAGCCGGACATAGGTACCGATGACGGCAACAATCAGTCCGATCAGGGAATATTGGATAAAAATTTTAAAACGCGTTGGTTTATCCCGCATATTGAAAATTCTTTTTTAAAGGGCCATCACATTATTAAGAAGTCCAAGCATTATAGCGTAATTGGATAATTATGAAAACTTTTTTAAATTATATATGAATTCATTATATAATAATGAAGCTCAAAGAGGGTTTTGAGTGGCTTTTAAACAGGCCGCATTCCGGAAGACTTGCGTCATAACTAAATTATCAGGAGGACTGGTTATGTTTTCTTTTCAGAATTTTTTTGTTTTCGGTATCGTTTTAATGTTTTTCGCGGTTATCTTGCCGTTGCTGATTTATATTAATAAAGGAAGCCGGAAGGAATCGGTAGAAGACAAGGATGCTCAAAAGAGTTTCATGGAAACATCCTGGCAGTTTGTCCTGACCTATTCTATCGTGTTTTTCGTCATGCCGTCTTTGTTTGTATTGTTCTGCAATTATGTCAAATGGGTTGTTTATGACGCCATGCCTTTCGATGAATTTATGCAGGAATTGGGTGGGTACAGTTATGCTCCGGTCCTGGATTTTTATCAGCGGATACTGGCTCCGATCAGGGCTTTTTTTGCCGATATTATTAAACGGATCATGTATAGTTAAATTAATATCTTTGATGAAGATGAAAATGTTTATTTTTCCAATTTTAACTTTGTGTTTTCTTTTGTGTGTTGTGAGTCCTTCCCGCGCGTGGGCACCTCTCAGGGTCCATTTTATCGATGTGGGCTATGGAGATGCTATCTTTATCCAATTCCCTGATCAGAGCAATGCCTTGATCGATTCCGGGACCGCGGAAAATGCCGATCGGCTTTTGCGTTATTTGAAAGATTTGCCGGTGGCAAAGATAGACCGTTTTATTTTAACACATTCGCACCGCGACCATTTTGGAGGGATCAAGTCAATAAGCGATCATTTCCCGATAGGGCAAATCTATTTTAACGGGGATACGACCCGCGCCCATGAAGGATTCCAGAGTGTTTTAGGGCATATTAAAGAAAAAGGCTTGACGTGGAAAAAGCTTGCGCGCGGCGATATTCTCTGTGAAGAGCAGCCGGCATTCGGGTTGGAGGTGCTTCATCCTTCCGAGTTGTCTTCGTCTGCCAATAATAATGCTTTGGTCTTGCTATTACGTTATGAGGAGACCGCGGTTTTGTTTTTTTCGGATATCGGCCCCCGGGAACAAGAAGAGGTGATCGCGGCTTTAAAAGTTATTGATAATATTCAGTTGGTGCAACTGCCGCATCATGGCTCTGATTTTTCGCAGGGGTTATTAAGAGAATTTCGCGACAAGATCTTTGTTTGTTCTGTAGGGCCGAATGAATATGGCATCCCGGATGAATCCGAATTAACCAAACTCAAAGGCGCGGTCTATCGAACGGATGTCTTGGGAACTATTGTTTTTGAAACCGACGGTAAAGATTTGCGGATGATCAAGTAATGGGAAGAAAAGACGACGGTTTTCTGTTTCACTGAGAACCCGTAGAAAGGATTTTTGAATTCATGTCCAGAAGGATATTTTTTGTTTTGCTGGGGAGTGTTTTCGCGCTGGGTTCTTTTATTCATGTAGCGACATTGACCGATGGGCATAATTGGGGCGGGGATTTCAGCCAGTATATCATTCATGCGAAAAATATCATTTCCCAGAAAGATTATACCCAGGGCATCATGCTGAATAATCCGGTCGTTTATCCGCCGGGATATCCTCTGTTAATCGCTCCTTGGGTAAAGTTCTTTGGGGTGAATTTTACGGTATTAAAGTTGCTTAATATCTTTTTTTGGTACGGGGCTTTATTTCCTGTTTTTGTCATTGTGGCCAAGCGGCTGGGAAAAGACATCGCGCTTTTATTCATTTTGTTCCTGGCGGTTTCTTCTGATTTTTTTGTTTTTAAACAAAATGTGTTATCGGATGTGCCTTTTTTCTTTTTTGTCAGTTATGCGATCTACTTTTTTACGCGGTTTTCCGAGTGTGGGCCTGAACAGGTCAGTAAGCAAAGAAGATGGTTCGGACTTTTTGTTTTTGGGGCAATTTTCTCTTTATTGATCCGGTCTGCCGGCGTGACTTTATTTGTAGCCGGGATTTTTTATTTTCTCTGGATCAAGAAAGATTATCTTAAAGCCGGGATCCTTTTGCTCACTTTGTTGGTAACCTTTGGTTTGCAGACATATTTAATCGGCTTTCATCAGGGGTTTTTCTCTCAGATCACCGCTAATCCGACAGCGTTTCTGGGAAGGTCTTTGACCCGCAGTCCTCTGGTTTTTCAATCGATCTCCTGGTTTTTTTGCCCGGGGCAAAGTGTGCTGACGGAAAAGATTATTTTGGGCGTGAACGGGTTTCTCTTATTTATGGCGCCTATTTTATATTGTGTGATTATTTGTGTTTTTGTTTATCAGGCGGCGAAAAAGAATTTATCTTTCGGGGGAATATTCTTTTTTGTCTATTTGGCCCTGCTGGTTGTTTGGAGCGGATTCGAAGCAAAACCGATGGGATTTGTCCGATACACGTACGTGATAATTCCATTCGCCTTTATTTTCACCTGGGAAATTCTGAAAAACGGGATAAAAAAGATCCTGCCGGGTAAACGCAAGGATTATTATGTGACCGGAATTATGAAGGCGGTGCTGGCCGTATTGATCTTTTTGAATATTTTTAATATTTACGCCATTTATGATTTTAATGATGATGTTCTTCGAGTAAAGGCGAACAGAGAATTGTTTGAGTGGGTCAGACAAAACATATCCCCTGATGAATATTATATGATATGGCGGCCCCGGCCCGTTGCCTTGATGACCGGCCGGGTGGGAACTGTTCCCTGGCGCGAGGATCTCGATGAGGACAAAAGCATTTATCAACGGATCAAAGAGTTGGATATTTCTTATCTGATTTTTTCCAAATATGTTGATCAAGCCCTGATTTTTAGTTTCCGCGGTAATTCTCGTCTCGCAGAGGTTCTGTGGGAAAATGAGACATATGTTGTTTTTCAGATTCTGTGAATCTGTCTTTAATCTTATACAGGAAAGTTGAGCGGCAGGAGGATCAAATGGCACGGGTGAAAAACGCGAAGGCCTACGCACGGCTTCAAGCTAAGCAAAAAGACCGTTGGGAAAATATATGCAGGCGCTGTGGCGCTTGTTGTGGTGTGGTCGATGGGGACCCCTGCGAAAATTTAGTACAGATCAAAGACCGGGTGTATATTTGTAAGGATTATGAAAATCGTTTGGGAGAACACCGGACGCGATCCGGTCAGGTCATGAAATGTGTGAATATCCGCGATATTTTGCATAAATCCTGGCCGGGAGCTGATAAATGTGCCTATCGCAGAATGTGAAGGGAACCGGGATCCCTGTCTGTGAATTGCGGTTTCTGTTAAAAAGCAATAAAAAATATAATACCTTGGAACCTAAATAGAAAAGATAAAAAAGGGATATAAAGAAGAAGCCTCCGACGGTATAATGGTTTTGAGAACAAACATTAACCGATCACCCAGAGGGTGAAAAACGGAGGCACCTATGAAATTAACAGTTAAATTGTCCCAAGTCAAAGTAAAAATGAGTGAAAAGGGAGCGACCGGCAGAATGGGCTTAAGTTGGATGGTGCATTGCCTGGAGCATTTTGGGGTGAGGTCGATGACAAGAGAAGCGTATGGGGATAAAAAAGGATCGAATCGGGAGATAGAATTTTTTGAAAGGATGATGAGCGGGGTGATGATGCGGGTGGCCGGAGGGGACCGTGTTGAAGATGTGGAGGTGTTGCGGGCGGATAAAGAGTTGGTAGACAGTTTGGGGTGGGGACAAATTGCAGGAGCGGACACGGTGTTAAATTGCATCAGCAAAAAAAGGAACAACAAGATAAGCCTGAAGGTTAACGAAACACTGGTGATCAAGGCGCTGCGAAAAAGTGAGCGGGAAGAGTTTACGTATGATAACGATGCGATGTATGTGGACAGCGATAAAAAGAGCGCGAGTTATTCGTATCAAAAGGTGAGGCAGTTTAGCGGATTGATGGGCTGCATTGCGGAGTTGGGGTTAATTAACACGGTGGAGTTTCGGACAGGGCGGGTGAGTCCTTCGTTAGGGATCTACAATCAATTGCGAGATGCGGTGCGACAAGCCAAAGAGGCGGGAAAAAGGATCAAGAGATTCCGGAGTGATTCGGCTGGACATCAGAATATGATTTTCAGATATTGCGATAAGCATAAGATCGACTACTACGTCAGCTTGAATAAAAATGAGGCAATCATGCGAGTTATCGACGGGATCGAAGAAAGTAAATGGGAAAAGTTAACCGGAAGATATGAAGACCGGAAAAAGACGCAATGGGCTGAAGGCGTTTATGAAACGGAGCTGGGATTTAAGATAAGAATGTTGGTATTGCGCTGGCGGAATCCGGATCCGGACTTGTTTGAGTGTCGGCCGTATTGTTATCATGCGATCGCAACGAATGATCGGCAGATCGATCCGATGGCATGGTTGGAAGTCCACAATGGCCGGATGGGAACGATTGAACAAAGTCACAAAGAATTGAAGAGCGAATTGGGAAGTAATTATAATCCGAGCCATGACTTTGAAAAGAACCGGGGATATTTTTTCTTGGGGGTGCTTGGCTACAACATGACCCAAATACTGAAGTTGTATTATTTGGCGAAGGAATATTTAACGATGTCTGTGAAACGGTTGCGGTATAAGTTTATCCATGTGTGCGGCAGCATCGTAAAAACAGGCAGACGGTTTTATTGCAATTTGATGAATGTGACTGAAGAGGTGTATGAGATGTTCCGGCAATGCAAGTCCAAGCTTATCATCGCAGGCTATTAGCCCTGCCAAGCCCCTACTTTTTTGTAATCACTGATATAAAAATCCACAAAGAGAGTGTATCTAAAAATGCTGTTTGAAACGGGAAAGATTTTAAAAAATAAAAAATGGGGAAATTTCGGGAAGAATTAATAAATTTGAAAGAAAAGAATTTAGTGGAAATCTAAAAAATATGCCAAATCGACGATAAATCGCCTTCTAAATCGGAATTTGTGACTAGCGCCGGCCAGCAAAAAAAGATTGTCACTGTTTATTATTATGCTATAATGCTCGGCAATGTTGTCCTTCAAAGAATACAGCGTTTATGATAGAATAAAAATTATCAAAAGGGATGTGGCAACGAATATTCTTTGAATCTGCAAGAGGAGTCTTACTGTGGAGAGCTATCCGTTTTTGCAAAGAAGATCCACCAAAAGGGTTGCGTTGAGCGGCCCGGTCAGGTTTCAGTTCAGGGATCCGGAACTTTTCGGTGCCTGTCTTTCGTGTGATGTGAGCGAGGGGGGCATCAAAATGACTTTGAACCGGTTTGTTCCTCTTAAGGAGGAGTTGGAACTCAGTATCCAGCTAAAGGACCACACGACGGTCGGATGCCGGGCCAAAGTGGTTTGGATTGAACGGTTTAGGTTCTCGGAGCGCTACCGCGCGGGATTACAGTTTTTGCCAACCAGCGAATATTTTGACTCAAAAAGTGAGATCAGTAAGCTTGTTCAATCTTCATAAAAGGGATTATTTAAAAAGGTGTTGAAAGGAGAAAAAAAATATTATGGCTAAAAAAGATGATAATGATGTAAGCAATAAATGTAATGCGTGTAAAAAAGCGCTTAAAAGGGTTAAACGTTATTACCGGAACAATTTTTACTACTGTAACAAAAATTGTTTTGAGAAAAAACGGGAAGCTGACCTGGCCGCTGCCGCAGAGGCCGCGGAAAAATAAAAGGATCCTGGTTATGATGAACCGTTCGTTTACAGAGAAGAGAAAAGCCCCACGCACAGAGAACAAGATTCCCTTTAAGCTTTCGCATGAGGATGGGGATATCATCAGTGAAACCGTGAATATCAGCCGTTCGGGAGTTTCCTGCCGGGTCAATAAATTCATTGAACCGATGATGAAGGTCAAGGTCAATTTTCTTCTGCCGGTAAAGAACAATGAGAAGAATTCTTCCAAGCGTATTTCTTGTCATGGCATTGTTGTGAGGACCGAGCTCGTATCGACAGAGAGGGATTTTTACAATATTGCCATTTTTTTCAGTGAAATATCATCCAAAGATGCTGAAAAGATAGACGATTACGTCAGGGCGTGTAAGGCCTGAGGTGGTGCGCGGCACGGGCGGTCTGCCCGTGGATCAAGTCAGATATCAACCCCTGCTCACTAAGCAAAGAAAAAGGTGTGTCTTTTGGCTAAGCCTATTCCCGTACTTTATGAAGATGACGCGTATGTTGTTTTTGATAAACCTGCCGGGCTTCTTGTTATCCCCAGCCCTAAAAAAGAAACCCGGACTTTAGTCAACCTGGTCAATGATCAAGCGCGGCGCAAGCCGGGTGAACCTAAATTGTATCCTTGTCACCGGTTGGACAGGGACACCTCCGGGGTCATCCTTTTTGCGCGGGGTAAGAAGCATCAGCAGGATATGATGGCTTTATTCCGGCAAAGGGCTTTACGGAAGATGTATGTTGCGTTTGTTCACGGAAAAATGGAAAAGACGCAGGGGACTTTCAATGCCTCTATCCGTTCCTGGGATAAGCGCAGGTATGACCCCGCGAGCCTTCCGCAGCAAGCCATAACCCGTTTTCAGGTGAAGGCGGTCTATCCGCGTTTTAGCTATTTGGATGTGGAGCTGGTAACCGGCCGTACCAATCAGATACGGATCCATTGCGCCCAGGCCGGATATCCGTTGGTGGGGGAACGTAAATACGCGATCGCGAAAAAGTACCCTTTAAAATTCCGTCGCGTGGCTTTGCATGCTTTCTCATTAGAATGGTTGCATCCTCATACAAAAAAAAATATAATAGTACAATCACCGTTGCCTCAGGATATGCGGAGTCTTATCGCCAACCATCCCGGGCCGAAATAATCCTGTTGCGCAGGACACAAAAAATAAGGAAACTTTATGACACACGATAATGACACCAATGAAAATATTCAGGGCCAGTCCCTTGGGGAGCTTTGTGCGTTTTGTCACGGCATTGCCAAAGAAAAGGGTTTTTGGGATTCCGAAAGGAATATCGGAGAGGCCTTGATGCTGATCGTTACAGAATTAGCTGAGGCGATGGAGGCGCATCGCAAGCAGGATCAGGCGAATTTTCAGGAGGAACTGGCAGATACGTTTATCCGTTTACTGGATCTTTGCGGCGGGCTTGATCTGGATATCGAATCAGAGATCGCGAAGAAATGCCGCAAGAATATGTCCAGGCCGTACAAGCATGGAAAGATTTGTTAACCAATTGTAAAGGGGGAGAAAATCATGGGGAAAAAATTATTAGGGGTTTTGATGCTTTTGACCTTGGTCGGCTGTGCTACGATCGCTATTCCCAAATATCTTCAGAGTGAGAAGCCTTACAAAAAGACCTTTTATGCCAGATTTGAAGATGTGTTACCGGCAACCATCAGGACCCTGGAGGCGGATGGATGGAAGATCGTTGAACGCGCGGATCCGGATGTCTATGAGATGCGGGCCGGAGAGGATATCCATCAAGGCAAGCAGATCCTTCTGATCACGAATATCCGCAAGCTTCCGGTCTTTGTGGCTTCCCGTTACGCGCGGCTCAATGTGTACGTGACCGCGGGCGTGGAGAATTCGACGGAAGTGGAGATCCGTTACCTGACGGTTAATTCGGTCACATTTAAAACTTTCCGCGATTACACCCATGATCAAAAGGTTGAGCGTTTATTTAAAAAGATTGATGATAACATAAAGAAGTGATCGGTCCTCAAAAAACCGTTTAGCGATTCCTGGCCGCCGGCCGTTTCCGGTGCCGCTCTGTCGCCCGGCGTTTTGGGGATGCCCACCACACAGGCAATGCATGGATAAATTCATTTTAAAAAGTCAGTTCAAGCCTGTTACCGAGCAGTTGGATGCCGTTGACAAGCTCGTAGAAGGGATTGAGGCAAAGCGTCAGGCCCAGATACTCCTGGGGGTTACCGGCAGCGGCAAAACCTTTACCCTGGCCAATGTTATCGAAAAGATCAACCGGCCCACCCTAGTGATCTCTCACAACAAGACATTAGCAGCGCAGTTGTATTGCGAGTTCCGGGAGTTCTTTCCGCAGAACGCTGTAGAATATTTTGTCAGTTACTACGATTATTATCAGCCTGAGGCTTACGTGCCGCAGACAGATGTTTACATCGAAAAAGACGCCTCCATCAATGACAGCCTTGACCGTTTGCGTTTATCCGCCACCACCGCGCTATTGTCCCGCAGGGATGTGGTTATCGTGGCCAGCGTTTCCTGTATTTACAATCTGGGCTCTCCTGAGGATTACAAGGATTTCTTGCTTTACATCAAGAAGGGCCAGGCCTTTGACCGGGATGCCCTGATCCGCGCCTTGGTGGATATTCAATATGAACGCAATGATTTTGATCTGCAGCGCGGAAAATTCCGGGTCAAAGGCGATACCGTAGATATTTATCCGGCTTACCGCCAGGATGTTTACCGGGTGCAGTTCTTTGATGATGAAATCGAACGGATCATTAACATCGACCCTGTGACCCAACAGAAGATATCCGATCTGGATACCCTGGCAGTGTATCCGGCCAAACATTTTATCATTTCCGAGAACAGGATCGACAGTGCCATTGCCAATATCCGGCAGGAGCTTAAGGAGCGTCTCGGCGAATTGCGCGGTGAGGGCAAACTGCTGGAGGCGCAGCGGCTGGAGTCACGCACGAACTTTGACATGGAGATGCTGAAAGAGGTGGGC
>JAGYNW010000119.1 GCA_018399915.1 Candidatus Omnitrophota bacterium | reverse complement strand
AGTAACTTGGAATATATTTCAAGCGCAGGCCTAAGAGTTATTATTTTTACAAAACAGAAAATCGGGGTTGACGCACAAATTTTCTTGATCAAACCCTCTGACGCGACTCTAAACGTTATTAAAATGAGTGGCCTTGATAATTTCATGACCATTCAGGACGAGCTTTAAGGACAATCTTTAAAGCATCAAAATAAATCCCAGGATAAATATGGAAAACTTAAAACTGCCAGCAAAGTTAGAAAACCTGAAAAAAATGTTTGATTATATTCGGGAAGCCGCTTCAAGACAAGGGTTCACCGAAGAACAAACCAATAAAATTCAACTTGCTTCTGAGGAAGCATTGGTCAATGTGATCAATTATGCGTACACCCCTAATACTGGCGATGTAGAGATCCAGTGTGACAACAAAGAAAACTCTATTGAAATCACCATTATGGATGAAGGCATTCCCTTTGACCCTTTGTCTATTCCCGATCCGGATATTTTAGTGCCTATCGAAGAGAGAAAAGTGGGCGGCCTCGGGATATTTATGATAAAGGAAATAATGGACGATGTTAAATACAAGCGGGTTGATGACAAAAATATTCTCACTTTAATCAAATATAATTCCTGTCACCCGAAAGAGACTCACTGCGATGCAAAGAAATCAAAACCAGAAGAAGGCACTTGCACCTGCCGTTGGCCCATTGAATACATGAAGAAAGAAACCTTTAAAAAAGGCGATTGGCTTTTTAAAAAAGGCGATGATGCTGACAGGATGTTCTATATTGCCGCAGGTTCCGTGAATTTGATAGAAATTAAAAAAATCATACACAAATGTGAAGTCATAGGCGAAATGGGAATTTTTTCTCCTAATAAACAGCGTACCGCATCCGCATTATGCGAGGAAGACCTTGTCACATACACAATGGGGAAAGATGAAGTCATTAAGTTCTTCGGGAAAGATCCTACTTCCGCGATTGATCTGATCCAGTTATCGGTCAAACGGTTTATGGAAAATTTGCAAAAAGAAACCGCGGCCCGTGAGCGTATCCAAAGCGAACTTCGTATCGCGCAGGAAATTCAAATGAGTATGATCCCGAATGTGTTTCCTGAAAGAAAAGAATTTGAGCTGTTTGCCTTTATCGAACCGGCAAAGGAAGTCGGGGGCGATTTCTATGATTTCTTTTTTGTTGATGAAAAACGCCTCTGTTTTGTGATCGGTGACGTCTCAGGAAAAGGCGTTCCGGCAGCGCTTTTTATGACGATTACCCGCACACTGATCAAAAATGAGGCTAAACGCGGTGTAGGCACAGATGAAATCCTTTCCCGTGTCAACAATATCATCTGCCCTGACAATTCCACTTGTCAGTTCGTGACTGTTTTTTGCGTGATTATGGATATTGAAACCGGAGAATTACAATTCTGCAATGCAGGTCACAATCCTCCTTTACTTTGCGATAAGGACGGATGCCTCACCTGCACAAAAGTTGACCCTGATTGCGAAAGAAAAGGCTGCTTTGACTATATTAAGGTTCCTGGCGGTTTTGTCGTAGGAGTCATGGAAAACACGAAATTAGAACAAAAACAAATGAAACTCAACTCCGGGGATATGATCTTTCTTTATACTGACGGAGTAACCGAGGCAATGAACCAAAAGCAAGAACAATTCTCGGAAGCGAAATTAAGTAAAAGCCTCACGAAATTGAAAGATCAAAATATAAGAGACATCATTTCCCAGTTAAGAAATGAAATTAAGATGTTTGCCAATGGGGCTCAACAATCCGACGATATTACAATGCTGGCCGTACGCTATCTTGGTTAAATTATATTAACGCAAAATCATGACTTTAGGCGATAGACGATTCTAAGGTTGAAAAGGAGTAAAAATGCATAAAAAAAAGAAAATAGGAATACTCATTGAAGGGGATTATTACGAGCCGGAGATATGGTATTACAAATTCCGTTTTGCAGAAGAAGGGTTTGATGTCCATTTTCTAAGCCGTCTTTGGGGACAGCCATCTCTTACGTTCACAGGGCATGAATTCAGAGCCCCTTTAGAATGTCATGACAGTTTTGAAAACATGGAAGAAGAAACCTTAAAGACATATGCCGCGATCATTGTTCCGGCCGGGATGGTATCTGACCGGTTGCGCTATACAGAAGATATAAAAAAACTTCCGCCAGCGGTAGAATTTCTTAAGAAAGCTTTCGCTCAAAAAGGGATTATAAAAGGCATTATCTGCCACGGCATGTGGCTAGTGGCTCCTTGTCCGGAATTGGTTCACGGGCGCAAAGTGGTTGTGCATAACAATCTTTTAGGCGATGCGAAAAATATGGGCGCTTTTTACATGGATCAAGATGTTGTCGTGGATGATGATCTTGTCACCGCCCGTACCGGTGGTCATTGCAATGTTTTCGCAAAAATGATTATTGAGTTGATACATGCGAATAATTAAGATTAAACAAATTAATGAATTACCTGATAGTGATTTTTACAAAGAAATTATATGAGCGCATATGTAATCATTGATGTCGATGTCAAAGATCAAGCGAGGTATTCCCAGTACATGAAAAAAGGGGCTCCTACGATCTTTGCGCATGGAGGAGAACCGCTTGTCAGAGGAGGAAAAACGGAAGTTTGGGAAGGCCATTGGAATCCCAAACGCATGATCGTGCTCAAATTCAAATCCATTGATGAAGCACGCCAATGGTATGAATCATCTGATTACAATGAAGCGAAAAAAATAAGACTCAAGGCCGCTTCAGCCAATATCATTTGTGTTGAAGGAATAGAAGAAATATAGGAAGGAGAAGAAATGTATTGTTTTTTTGAAAAACTTGAAGAAATGGATATGGGGGGAGGGGTCATCCGCAAATATTTTGGCGAGGGAGAAAAGATGAACGCCCAACATTGGGACATGGCGGATAAAAGCGTTGTTAAAATGCATTCGCATTCGCAAGAACAGTTTGGATACATCATTAAAGGCGGTTTTAAAATGATCATCGGCGATGAAACAGCCGAACTCAAGGCAGGCGACGCGTATTTTATCCCTGCAAACGTCCCGCATGAATTTGTCGCTGTGGGACAGACGGAAGCCATTGATGTCTTCAGCCCGGTTAAGATGGATTTTCCCTGGCAGGATAAAAACAATTAAATTTTTAACAAAATTAACATCTTAAGAAAAACAAAAGAAGGAGAAAAAAAATGGCGAAAAAAGTCTTAGTATGTGCAACCAATTTTGGCGTATGGGCAGAAGAATTACAAGGCCCCTGGGATGAACTGAAAAAAGCAGGGTTCGACCTAACACTCGCGACCCCGCAGGGAAAAAAACCATTGCCCTTGAAGATCAGCGTTGACCCGGATTTTGTTGATCCTATGCTCGCACAAATTCCCGGAGCCAACCCGAAAGTCAATCCTAAATTTGTTTGCGACAGAACTAAAGAACTGGTTGAAGGAGACGAATGGGCTCACCCGATCAAACTGGCGGACGCAAAAATGGCGGATTATGACGCGGTTGTGGGAACTGGTGGCTTAGGCGCGATGATGGATTTAGCCCCAAATAAATACTTCAAAGGTTTAATCTTTGAAGCGTATAATACGAACAAATTAATTGCAACCCTTTGCTACGCGACAGCCGCGCTTATCTGGACAAGAAATCCTAAAGATGCATTTAACAGTATCATCAAAGGAAAAAGAGTTGCCTGCCATCCACGCGCATGGGATTTCGAAGATGATGTCACCTTGGAATTATGGGGAGCTACGGAAGACAATAAAGGGACCGATGCCGTTTATGCCGGATTTTTATATCCGCTAGAAGACATCGCACGAGATGCGGTTGGACCAGGCGGCCTTTGTATTGGCGACCCTGACGCGACCCGCGATAATCCGAGAGTTGAATTTGATTGGCCTTTTATAACTGGTAATTCTGTAGAATCATCAATTGCTTTCGGAAAGAAAATAGTTGAAGTCCTTTCAACGAGGAAATAAGTAAAGAAACCTTTATTAAAATTAAAAACTAAGGAGAATGGCGATGAGTAAAAAGAAAGTGTTAATTTGTGCAACGAATTATGGAACATGGGGAGAAGAACTTCAGGCACCCTGGGATATCATTAAGGCTGATGGGCATACCGTTACATTGGCAACACCTTTAGGAAAAAAACCATTACCTCTAGCTGTCAGTGTCGATCCTGATTTTGTCGATCCTGTAATTAATGCCGCTACGAATCCGCCTGAGGTATGTCAGCGAGTCAAAGAATTAACCGATGGCAAAGAATGGGATAACCCTCTTACGTTTAAAGACGCGAAAATGGATGATTACGATTGTCTCGTCCTTACAGGCGGTTTGGGCGCCATGATTGATATGGCAAACAATTGGAATCTTCATAAATTAATCAGAGACGCCGTCCGATCAAATAAACTGGTTGGAGCTCTTTGCTATTCCGTCTCAGCGCTTGTCTTTTTGAGAGAGCCTCAATTGGATATGAAGAGTATTGTTTATGGTAAAAGAATCGCTGCTCATCCGGCATCCTGGGATTTTTACGGCCCGGAATGGGATTTCCCTTATGAGCTTTACGGAGCCACTCCTGATAATAATGGAACAGATGTCCATACGCCCGGTTTCCTTTGGCCATTAGAACATTTAGTCAGAGATGCCGTAGGGCCTGAGGGAACATGTGTTGCCAATACTAAAGCCAACCGTGATAACCCGGAAGTGGCTTATGATTGGCCTTTTGTGACCGGAACATCCGTTGAATCATCCATTGCTTATGGAAAGAAAATTGTAGAAGTTTTAGCTACGCTGGATGAAGAGTAAAACATTTATGTTCAGGGAGCGGGTTTTAAACCTGCTCCCTGAACATGAATCATTTTCTAATCATTTGAAAAAACACAGGAGTCAAACATGCCTGCTATTACGATTCAATCCTTAGAACTTACCGACGAACAAAAAGAAATTCTCGCCGATAAATATATTACGATCTTTTCAGAAATTTCCAAAGTCCCAAAAGACAGGATTTATTTGTTTTTTGATGGATATACGCTTGATAACGCTGCATGCAATGGAGAAATGTTTGCAAAACATCCTCCTAAATTAGCTGTTGGGAAATTTAGCCAACAAAAACAAGGCGAATAAAAGATTTAATGGGATTTTAAAAAAGGGGAACCATATGGATGTCAATGAAGCCATTGTTAAAACATTAGAATTAACCGGCATCGACCATGTTTTTGGCGGTTCAGGCCAAGTCAATGGTTCAATGCTTTTGGCGCTGAAAAAATCAGAACAAATAAAAACGGTTATTATCCGTAACGAGCAGGCTGCCTCGTTCATGGCCTGCGGCTATTCTATGTTCTCTGACAAGCTTGGCGTATGTTTCTCAACCGGAGGCCCTGGCGAATTCAATTTATTTTCCGGCTTGGCCGTCGCTTTATCGGATTCGCTTCCCATTCTTGCGATTTCCGGATACACATCCGCGCGCGATAGGGGGAAAGGCGCGCTTAACGAAGCGACCGGATTAAGCAGGACGCCTGATTCCCCCCAAATGTTTAACGCGACAACCAAAAAATCATTCATCCTTGAAGACCCTGATACCGCATGCGATGTTCTGGAAGAAGCCATTAATCTGGCTTTTGACGGCAGGCCTGGCCCTGTCCATATTCATGTGCCCAAAGACGTTACCGTGATGAAGGTTAATAATTTCAGGGAAATTAATCTGGATATCAAGCCTGTTTCCCCTCAACCTGATCAAATACAAGCGGCTTCGCAAGCGTTGATCTCATCGATAAAAGCGGATGAACCCATAATGGCAATCATCGGTTACGGAGCGATCCGGAGCCACGCGGAAAGTGAGATCTTAGAACTTCTGGAAAAGTTTCAAATCCCTTTTACCGCGACTATGGACGCGAAGGGAATCATCCCTGAAAATCATCCCTTATGTTTAGGGGTATACGGGACATCCGGTGACCCAGGGGCCAATCAATATTTTGAAGGTACCAAAACGATTCTGGCAATCGGAAATTCATTCGCGCAAAATGCGACATTTGGATTTAAGCCAACCCTTTTTGAAGGAAAAAAATTAATTCATATAAACATTGATAATCATGAGATCGGCAAAGTCTACCAGGCAGATTATCCTGTTTTGAGCGATGCTAAACCCGCTTTGAGCGAAATCATTAAAGCCGTCTCAAAAGAGGCAGGCGATGTACCGGCAAGAACGATTACTAAAGAAAAATGGCATGAGAGGCCTGTGGAATCAACAGGTTCCAAGATCCATCCCGGAGAATTAGTGAAGGCTTTGTCCAAAAATCTACCACAGAACGCGATCGTTATGGGAGACGCCGGAGCGCACATGCTCTGGTTAAATTGCTATTTAAATTTAGATAAACATCAATT
>JAGYNW010000118.1 GCA_018399915.1 Candidatus Omnitrophota bacterium | reverse complement strand
GAACCGTCTGCACAGGGAAGGAGAACACCGCAATAATTTTTTTTCCGGAGGCAAACCGGTTAAAACGGATATCACATTAAGAGATCAAGAAATTATCCGCATATTGCAACCCTATTTACGGAAGCTTGGGTTATTTTTTGTCGGCATTGATATTATTGGCGATTATCTTATCGAGGTCAATGTCACCTCTCCTACCTGTCTTCAGGAGATGAACAAGATCTATCAGACGAAATTGGAAAAAAAGATCATCAACTTTATGGAAAGGAGAATAGAATGCCCTCATTAATTTTATTTTATCGACCGACGTGCCCTTATTGTCAAAAAGTATTAGCTTTTATTAAAAGCCATGAAATAGCAGTGGAGATGAAAGACATCAGCCGGGATCCCTCTTTGCGGGATGAATTAATAACGCAAGGCGGAAAATCACAAGTCCCCTGCCTTTTGATTGATAATAAACCCTTGTATGAATCTGATGATATTATTGATTGGCTTAAAAAGAATGTTGTTAACCGTTAAATCTTAATTTGGTCTATCACTGTTTGTGGAATATTATAGGCAAGGAAACAATGAGGTTCTAATGGATTCGACTTTTGCCAGGATTGAATTTTCAAGGTAGGGTCTTGTTTGTATTTTGAATAGTGTTTGATTAGACCTCCGCAAATCAAAAGGATATCAGTGGGAGGTGTCGGTCCTTTTAAAAGGCATAAAGGACCGACTTTATCCTTTTCCGCGACCGTTAATAAAAGATCATCATTATCGGCAGCCCGGACAAGCCGATTGTTTTCATCTTCATCCCTTCCCAGCATGACTTTATAATCTTTGTCGATACGGTAATGCCTGGCGTACATTAATGGTTCGGTTTGCCGATAATCGAAGTTGCCGTGATCAAAAAAGTCTATAATCCTTTTGGCAAAAGATCTTTCTGTCAGATGACACCCACCGGCCGGTTGGCTATAACCTGTTAATTGGTAGTGTTGCGCCAACGCGATCTGTTTTTTTCGGGAACGGCCTGAGATATCCAAAAGCTTTTCACGATCAACCCATCCGTTTTGCTCCGCTTCTGTAGGTTCTAAAATTTGCGCACTTAACGGCCTCACGATCTTATTGATTAAACCGGTCCTGCGTTCAATTAATTGTAAACGTGCTGAAGTTTGCGACAAGGGCCTCTGGCCCAGAACTTCCCCTGTAAAAAGAAAATGCGCATTGATCTGTTTACGATAAGCCTCCGCTTTTTTAAGCATAAAAATTTTACAGTCAACGCAGGGATTGATCGCGGTACCATAACCATGGTTTGGATTCTTGATGATTTGAAGGAAATCTTCTTTTAATTGTCGTCCAATAATGGGAATTCCGATTTTATGCGCGTTATCGAAAGCTTTGGGCTTGTCATAGCACTTCCAGGGTAGGATAAAAGTGATTCCATAGACCTGGATCCCAAGCTCTGAGATAAGCTTGGCCGCCAAAACACTATCTAATCCGCCGGAAAGTAACGCCACCGCTTTTATTGGAGTATGATTTGTTGAGTTTTGTTTAGACATAAAAATAAAATGTTATATAATCGAATTCTGTCTGGATAGATCGCATAACACTTGCAAGATTAATTGGAAGTATGATATTATACAAACTCAAATTAACTTTAACAATAAAAATATCTAATAGATGGGTGTCATCATGAACGCAAAACAAAAACAACGATCCAAAGTCTTAACCAAAAAACAACCCTTGAAAGGTGGTCAGGCCGTTGTCAAATGCCTCGAGAAACAAGGCGTGGAATATATTTTTGGATATATCGGTGGTGTAGCCATCCCTATATTCGATGCGCTTCTGGAATCGAAGATAAAATTGATCATGTCAAGGCATGAACAAGGAGCAACCCATATGGCGGACGGTTACGCCCGCGCTACAGGTAAACCAGGTGTTGTTTTGGTTACCAGTGGTCCCGGGGCCGCAAATACCGTTACAGGAATAACCACCGCGTATATGGACTCGGTTCCTGTTATTGTTCTTACGGGACAGGCAAACACAAGTGTCTTAGGCAAAGACGCGTTCCAGGAGGCGGATATTTTCGGTATCACAATGCCAATCGTAAAACATAATTATTTAGTCAAAAGGTCTGAAGATATCCCCCGCATTATTAAAGAAGCTTTTCATGTCAGCAGCACAGGCCGTCCAGGTCCAGTTTTAATCGACCTTCCGGTTAATACAACTGCAGGGGTTTGTGAAGCACCTTTGGACCCGGATGTGGATTTGCCTGGTTATACTGTCTCGGATAAGGTTAATAAATCCCAGATTAAAGAATTTGCGCGGCACTTTAAAGGTTCTCAAAAACCATTACTGTTGGTCGGTCACGGGGTTGTTATTTCTAAAGCCCAGAAAGAGATTAAAGCCCTTGCAGAAAAATTGAACGCACCTGTTGTCAATACTTTGCTAGGCAAAGGCGGTTTTCCTGAAACCCACCCCCTTTCCCTGGCAATGTTGGGGATGCATGGGACAGCGTATGCCAATAAAGCTTTAATCAATTGTGACCTGATATGTTCTATCGGCAGCCGTTGGGATGACCGGATCAACGGGAATAATGAGGAATTTTGTATCGGCGCAAAAAAACTTCATATTGATATTGACCCGGCTGAGATCGGAAAGATCGTTAAACCTGATGCCAGTCTTGTCGGTGATGCTAAGGCAGTAGTTGCCGAACTTATTAAATATGTCCCTAAGCTGGATACTGAAAATTGGCTTAAGGAAGTCAATTTTTATAAAAAGGAGTATCCCCTTTCCTATTCATTAGAAAAAGGACTAACCCCTCAATTTTTGATTGATGAACTTTATAAGATCACTAAGGGGAAGGCCATCATTGCTACGGATGTTGGACAACATCAGATGTGGTCAGCACAGTTCTATAAATGCGACTATCCAGATCACTGGCTTTCTTCTGGCGGATTAGGTACTATGGGTTATGGATTTCCTGCCGCGATCGGTGCCCAGTTCGGAAAAAAACGAAATTTAGTCGTCGCGATTGTTGGGGACGGCGGTTTTCAGATGACTATGTCGGAATTAGCAACCGTAAGCATCAATAAAATACCTGTAAAAATATTACTATTGGATAATAATTATTTAGGCATGGTACGTCAATGGCAGGACCTTTTCTTTGATAAACGTTATTCAGGCGTTGACCTTAAAGGAAACCCGGATTTTGTCAAAGTGGCGGAGGCTTATGGTATTAAAGGGATCCAGATTAATTCCATCAAAGATGCCAGCAAAAAGCTCAAGAAAGCCCTGGAACATAAAGGGCCGGTTTTGATACATGCCGAGACCATTAAAGAAGAAAATGTTTTTCCAATGGTCCCCGCAGGTAAATCTGTGCATCATATGTTTCTGGAAGCGCCACGCTCTCAGGCTTAAGGGAAATAAATCAAGATTTAACGAATGGGAGTAAGAATATGAACGCAAACACTGAGCAAAAAATTAAAAAAAACATTCATACCGTAAGTTTACTGGTTGCTAACAAACCTGGGGTTTTGGTAAGAATCGCCCTGGTTTTTGCGCGCAGAGGTTATAACATAGACGCTTTGGTCGTTTCTCCGACTTTTGACCCAAGGTTTTCCCGCATGACCATAACGGCGCAAGGCGATGGCAGTACTTTAGATCAGATCATTAAACAAACCGCTAAATTGGTGGATGTCCTTCATTCCGGCGAACATAATGAAGACGACGCTATCCATAGAGAATTGGCCCTTGTCAAAATCAAAAATATTCCAGCCAACCGACGTTTCATTACACAGTTGTTGAAAAGATATAAAGCTACGGTCGTTAATGAAGATGATAAGATCTTGATTATTGAACAATCCGGCACCACTAAAGACCTGGATGAATTGGAAAAAAATATCAAAAAATATGGGGTTATTGAAATGGTGCGTTCCGGCAAATTGGTTATGACCAAAGGCCGGGAAGAAACTTAATACCTTTGGATTTGTTAAGTTTCCGATCTTAGCCTTATAACTGTGGTAAACTCTGTGGCGGCAAAATAATCAGGGAGATTTTACTTCCCGTGTCTGCATGCAGAACTTCTTCGATAAAACACCGATCAGAATCAATGGAGGGATCTTCCATCCCAATATATTTGGCCAGGGCACAGCGGAGCGCATCCCATTCCATATACAAAAAAAATTGTTCTTCTTCCCCTGTAACATTCAGCGCCCTTGCCAGGGATCGGTAATCCGAATGAATGATCTCAGCAATGTTTTTATTCTTAAAATAATCCTGAAGGGCATGGTCAGAGTGCTGTTGTGAACGTTGCAGGCAAAATGATAATAGCTGATTCTTCGGATCTAATGTTATTTGAATTTTTGTAGGTATCTTAGGACAGACCATAGGTCCTCTCTTTTTAAAAAATCCATCCGATTGCAAAAATAAAACTGTAAAGTCCAAATCCAAAGATATGGAAAGTGATCATCCTTTGGGAATTAACCTGATCAGAAGAAAAGATAATTTTGATCACCGGTCCATAAAAAAAGAGAATGAAACTGCATAGCAATATCAAGAGATGATCTTCCATAATGAGATAAAGCAAAACAGGGATCAGACAGGAGAGTAAAAGGCTGTATAGATAGAGATATTGGACCTTTAAGTTCTGCGTGGGCCTAACTTTCCTTTCTTGAACCGGTTGGTCAGAGAGATCAGCTGAAAGCATATAATCCCTTGTGATATAGGCCATTAAGGCGAAAGTACCACAGATCATCCCGGCAATGATCACCGCCAGGTTCATTTCTCGGGATTGCAGGTAGTAACAGACTGCTAAGGGTATCGTACCATAGAAAAAAAAGATCAAAAGATCGGCAATCAACGAACATGAAAGGCAACGGATATTTTGGGTTTTGAGATAGGCATTAATTAAAATTTGAGCTAAAAGCATAAAGACGAGGCAAAGCCCGGCCATCTTAAAATCATGTACCCCATCCCCAAAGGTCATAGCTGTAGCCAGAAAAATACTTATACAGGCGGTAATGAGAAATAAGCGGTCTAATAATATCATCGAAAAGTGACCTGGATGTTTTTTTTCGTTAAACAGTCAGAAACCTGTCGGGATCTGTCTCCCTGCAAAATGATCACCCCTTTATCCGCGATAATCTCATACTTCCCCCCTGTTCCCAATTTGTGTTTCAGTTCTTTAGTGAGATTTTTTAAAAAAGCGGCATCAGGCGGCATGTTTGTGACCTCGGTTATAAGTTTCCCTTTTTGACATTTCTGAATTCTTATGGCCGCGAGGATCTCCCCATTACGACTGTCTTCCAAACCCGGACAATCGCATTCAGCAATGATTTGTTTGCATCGAGGACATAAAGATCGTCCATGTTTGTCTTTGGCAAAAATATTATCGGGAATCTCAATCACAGGCTTTAATCCTCTTGGAATATAGTTTGACTTTCTTTTAAAAATTCATCTACTGGTATACCGGAAAACCATTTGATGGCTGGTGGTTTTAAAGTGGAACTGTATTTGGGGAAAGGATAAAATTCGGTTTTGTCAGCATAGTAAGATAAGACCCCCAGCAAAAGGATTAAGGATGTGATCAAAAAAGAGGCAATGGATCTTTTAATTAAAGAAATATTCGTTGCGATCTGTAAATTCTTTGTTAAGAGCAGCATAAAAAGCAGACCATAGGTGCAGGACGATAATAATCCTATTTTAAATAAATCTGCAAATCGATAACCCATAAGTTCAATTAAATAATAGCCCGGTATCAAAAGAATGAAAAAAATAGCACTGATTGACCATTGAGCTGTGAATTGAGCATTTTTTTTGATCAAGCGCCCGACAAAGGCCCAAAAACCAGCCCAGAGCGCTACGAATACCAAGACACCCACAGATTCAGAAATCAGTTTTACCGGAGGAAAATTCTTAGCAGATTTTAAATATTCTTCCAGAATATAGATAATGAGCAAGACAATCGTAATACTGATCGCATTGATCGGCTGGCTTATCTTTTTGATAAAAGGACTGCGAAAAACAAGGATTTTAGGTGGTGGAACCGGATGTTGAGAATCCAATATCCGCATTTTTGTCTTGCCTGCTATGAATTCATCTCCAGAAATGATACGGTTTTGCTTGGTCACGCGGGATTCCTTGACCAAATAGGTGCCGTTTTGACTCTCAAGGTCCTCAATGATCCATCCTTCCTCATCTTCCCGGATTATAAGATGATTTTCCGACAAAAAAGGATCATTCAAAATAAGATCATTGGCATACCCTCTTCCAATACGGATCGGCAACTGATCAAATGACCGATGTGTCTTATAAACGCTATTCTCTGCTTGTATCTCAATTATTACTTTTGCCACCGGATCTCCTGTAAAAATTTTTGCGTAAATTGTATC
>JAGYNW010000117.1 GCA_018399915.1 Candidatus Omnitrophota bacterium | reverse complement strand
AAGAGGCAAAAAGCTTGCTTTTAGCGCGGATAGATGAAGAGCTTTTGATAGAAAAATCTGCGAGAATAAGAAGGATGGAAGAAGAAATCAAAGATGACAGCGATAAAAAAGCCAGAGAAATCATATCGATTGCGATACAAAAATGCGCATCAGAACATACAGCTGCATCAACCGTTACCGTGGTAATGCTTCCCAGTGATGAGATGAAAGGAAGGATTATCGGTCGCGAGGGCCGGAATATCAGAGCCTTGGAGGCTGCCGCGGGTGTTGATATCATTATTGATGACACCCCTGAGGCGGTTACGATTTCCGGGTTTGACATGTACCGAAGGGAAATCGCGAAATTAGCATTAGAAAATCTTATTGCGGATGGAAGGATCCATCCGGGACGCATCGAAGAGGTTGTAGAAAAAGCCAAAAAAGAGATGGAGAAGATTGTCAAGGAAGAGGGCGAGCGATTGGCCTTTGATCTTTCTGTGCATGGTATGAATCCTGAGCTATTGAAGCTTATCGGAAAATTGAAATTCAGGACAAGTTATGGACAAAATGGCCTTCAGCATACCAAGGAAGTGGCGATGCTCAACGGGGCCATGGCCGCTCAGTTGGGATTGGATTCAAAGATCGCGATTCGTGCGGGATTATTGCATGATATCGGGAAAGTGGTCGCTCAGACAGAGGAAGAAGGGACCCATGCTCTGGTAGGGGCTAGTTTGGCTCGGAAGTATGGAGAATCCGAAGAGATCGTTAATGCGATCGAATCCCATCATGAAGAAGTCGAAAGGCATTCTATTTATGGGGAATTGGTTTGTGCCGCGGACGCTATCAGTGCGGCGCGTCCGGGTGCCAGAGCAGAAACACTTGAAACCTATATTAAGCGATTAGAGAATTTGGAACGCATAGCAAGCTCCTTTAAAGGGATTAACAAGACCTATGCCTTGCAAGCAGGCCGGGAGGTCCGTGTCTTGGTTGATCCTGAAAAGATCAATGATGATGAAGCCATTGTCCTGGCAAGGGATATCCGAAAAAAGATAGAAGAGGAAATGGAGTACCCGGGTCAAATAAAAATTATGGTTTTAAGAGAAAAAAGAGCTGTAGAATACGCTAAATAAGCGGCTAACAAGAAAGATAAGAACATGAAGGTTTTATGCTTAGGAGATGTTGTAGGTAAGCCAGGGCGCAATGCGGTTAGGGCTTTGTTGCCGGAAATGAAAAATGAATATTCTCTGGATTTTGTCATTGTTAATGCCGAAAATGCCTCAGGGGGGTCCGGTTTGACGACCAAGGGGGCCAACCAGTTTTTAGACATGGGATGCGACGTATTAACTTTGGGGGACCATGTTTGGGATCAAAAAGATTTAGAAGAGTTTTTGAACACCAAGGACAGTGTTTTACGGCCGGCCAATTTCCCCTGTGCTACCCCTGGTGTGGGGTGGTGTGTTAAAGAAACCGCGGAAGGAATAAAGATTGCCGTTGTGAATCTTTTGGGGCGTGTTTTTATGAAATATAATGTGGATTGCCCCTTTCACGCCGCAAGCGAAATCCTAGAAAAGGCGAGAAAGATAACTCCGAATATTATTGTGGATTTTCATGCGGAGACAACAAGTGAAAAGACCGCCATGGGGCATTATCTGGATGGAAAAGTCTCGGCCGTACTCGGGTCTCATACGCACATTCAAACAGCGGATGAAAAAATTCTGCCACAAAACACGGCGTATATTACGGATATGGGAATGACCGGTCCTTATGATTCGGTTATTGGACAGGAAAAAGAAAATATTATCAAACGTTTTCTAACAAGTATGCCGGTTCGGTTTCATGTGGCAAAAGAGGATGTCCAGATTCATGGCGTCCTCCTGGACATTAATGAGGAAACAGGGGCCACGCGAAAAATTCAACGGATTCAAAGAAAGTTTACGCCTAAGGTGATCAATGAGGGAGAATAATCTAATTGCCTCCCAGAGAGAATTCTTTAATAATATTATAGCGATATGGTATCTTTATAGCAGGGATCTTTCAAAATCTTATATGCCAAAGGAGAAAGCACATGAATGAGTGGAGAGGAGAAAATCGCAGGAAAAGCCCCCGGATTCATTATCCTTGCTTAATCGTATTGGAAGATGAGAACACCGAAAAAGCTCCTATCATGGTGGAAGCAGAAAATATCAGTTCCGGGGGGATCGCGGTGACGGCTAAAAAGAAGATTGAAATGGATTCGATTGTCAATGTGACCCTGGACCTTGGATTGGAAGATCCCATTAAATTTACAGGCAAGGTTGTCTGGAGCCTTCAAAGAGAAGCCAGAGCAGAACAAAAACCTTGTTTTTTTGATACAGGCATTTCTTTTTTGGACATTAGTGATGACTCGCTAAAGCGGATTGAAACTGTGGTGGGAAGCTTGAAAGACAAAAAAAACAAGGCTTTTTTGGTTGTGCGCAAACCCTTCAGCCAAGATGTTGTAGAAAATGACAAAAACAGAAAGAATGACTGAATAAGGATAACAAATGATAAAAGTGCGATTTGCTCCCAGCCCGACAGGGTATTTACACATAGGCGGCGCTAGAACGGCGTTATTCAATTGGTTTTACGCTAAGTCGCAAAAAGGCAAATTTGTCTTAAGGATAGAGGATACAGATCAACAGCGGTCTAAAAAAGAATATGAGCTAGAGATCTTAGACAGTATGCAATGGCTGGGATTGGATTGGGATGAGATTTTTTATCAAAGTAAACGGTTTGATCTGTATCGTCAACATGCACAAGCGCTGCTCGAAAAAGGCATAGCTTATAAAGACGGGGATGCGATTTTGTTCAAAATGCCGAAACGAAGCATAAAGGTTTACGATGTTATCAGAGGAGAAATTGAATTTGATACCGCCCATTTTATTGCTCTGGACGAACAGGGAAAGCCGCGCTTGGGAGAAAGGGGAGAACCGGTTTTAAAAGATGAAGTTTTGATCAAAGCCGACGGCACCCCGGCCTATAGTTTTTGCTGCGTTATTGATGACGCGCTGATGGGGATCTCTCATGTTATTCGAGGAGAGGATCATATTTCTAACACCCCCAAACAAATTTTAATGTATGAGGCTCTAGGCTTCTCTGCCCCTAAATTCGCGCACTTGCCCTTGATTATGGGAGAAGATGGTGGGCGGTTGTCCAAGCGCACGGGAGCGGTGGCTGTTTCGGATTATCGCCATAAAGGATATTTGCCTGAGGCCCTGGTGAATTATTTAACTTTGCTAGGATGGTCGCCAGGGAACAATCAAGAGATCTTCAGTGTTTCGTCAACTATTAAAAATTTTTCAATTAAAAAAATAAACAAAGCCGCCGCGGTCTTTTCTTTAGATAAGCTGAAATGGATCAATGCAGAATATATTAAAGCCAAGGATGTGCCTTCTCTTGTGGAGCTATTGATTCCCAGATTAAAGGAAAACCAAAACAGGCAAGAGCCCTTGGATAAGGCATGGCTTGAGAAGATTGTTAAGTTGTATAAAAAAAGGTTTCCGACCCTTGTAGATTTTTTAGACAGGACTGCTTTTATTTTTAAGGAAGACATCAGTATAGCCCCGGAGCTTCAAGAAACATTGCAACAATCGAAGAGAGCGAAGGAATTTGAGATTTTAGTCACAAAATTACGGGGGATAGAAAGTTTTGACGCGGAAACTATTGAGAAAGATTTTCGCGAAGTCGTTGCGGCTTTAGATATCAAGGCATCTGATTTGGTACACCCGATTCGGATCGCGTTGACCGGCAGCGCGGTTGGACCGGGTTTGTTTGAAACAATGGAAGTCCTGGGAAAGAAAAAAACATTGAAAAGATTGTCTCAAGCGTATGCTTAATGGAAGGAGCTTTTTATGAAGGATAAAGTTGTTAGTTTCAGAAATGTTTTATTTGTTATTGTAGCGATAAGTTTGCTTTCAGGATGCGCGACGTTGAATGGTTTTTCAGGGAAAGACAAGGGGGCTGAAAAGATTGCCGATGGTGTCGAAAAAGACCTGCAAGGTGTCTGGGACGCTATTCTTGCAATGGACGCGAAGCTAAGAGAGAAATTGTGGTAAACAGCGCAAGGAAACCCCGCAAGTAGTCACTTTAGGACCCTCTTTAAAATTCCCTGAAAACAGAGGGTCAATATAAGATATGGAACGATTTAATAAAAAATTGAATAAAAAAATTTTTATTCTGAATGTTTCTGCTTTTGGGTTCATCGTTGTTTGTTTGTTGATTATCTTTCCACTGATGTTCAGTAAAATTCCTTCCCCATATAGCGCCACAGAAAATATTTATTGGGTGTTCAAAAATTTATCCGGCTTTAGCTCCTGGAATCAAGGTTTAGTAGAGAATATAAGCCCGGTAACGGTTGTGTCTTCAGAAGTTGAGCCGCAGAAAGAGATTGTTTTTGCGGGCGACCTTCTGCCGATGAATGGCCAAAAACTACTGTTTACACCAGAGATCAAACGGTATATAAGCAAGAACGATTTTTTTGTAGGGAGTTTAGAGGGGATGATTACTGAAAAAAAAAGCGCGCCGTCTCTTTGGAATTTTGATATGGAACGCACGCGTGATGAGTTGAATTTGTTTAGAAAAATTGTCAACCCTCAAAAAATTCTTTTGTCGGTAGCCAATAATCACGCCTTTGATTATGGAAAAGAAGAGTTTGATAAATCCAATAGGCTTTTGCGCTATGCCGGACTGAATGTTTTTGGAACGCACGAGAAACCTTTTCATGATATGGATTCTTCTATCCGGATTATCGGGGCGACCCAATGGTCGAACAAGAAAAATGAAGGCGTCGTGACTTTGCAAGAAGCGGAACAATATATTAAAAAAGATGCATATAATATTTTGTATCTTCACTTTGGTTATGAATTTGAACTTTACCCCAGAGAGGAAACAGTAGAACAAACGCAACAGTTATTAGAGAAATTTGATGCGGTGATAGGACATAATCCGTACTGTCCACAGCCGGTCACACTGGTATCCGTCGGCGGAGAAAAGAAATTAGCCGCATATTCGCTGGGGACATTTTTTTCTGAGGCGGTAACGCCACATTACCGCTATGGGCTTCTTTTAAAGCTTTTTTTGGGAAGCGACATTGAAGGAAGAGTGCAACTATCCCGAGTTGAGTATAAGACTATCAAATGCAATCCCCTGATGAACGGAGATTATTTGGTCGATATGAGTCAGGAGCTTATCGGCGATTTTAATAAAATTAATTTAATCGGAGAGAAGGAGAAATAGGAGAGAAAGAGGCATGCATAATAAAGATCTCGAAGGAAAAGAAAAGGAACCCACGTTAGATTTTATACGAATGATGATTTTTCAAGATAAAAAAAACAATAAAAATCAGGGGCGTGTTGTCACGCGGTTTCCTCCAGAGCCTAATGGTTATCTTCACATAGGGCATGCTAAGTCCATTTGTTTAAATTTTGGGATTGCTCAGGAAAATGAGGGTGGGCGATGCCATCTCCGGTTGGATGATACGAATCCTGTTAAGGAAGAGGAAGAATATGTTAACGCGATACAGGAAGATGTCCGCTGGCTGGGTTTTGATTGGGGAGAAAGGCTTTATTATGCTTCGGATTATTTTGAAAAGATTTACCAGTATGCGGTGGCTCTTATTCAAAAAGGTAAGGCGTATGTCTGTAGTCTGACGCCGGAACAAATACGCGAATATAGGGGGACATTAACAACTCCGGGAAAAAATAGCCCTTTTCGGGACCGTCCCATAAGCGAAAATTTAGATCTGTTCGAAAGGATGAAAAAGGGAGAATTCCAGGAAGGACAACAGGTTTTAAGGGCCAAGATCGACATGGCCTCTCCTAATATGAATATGCGGGATCCGGCTCTTTACAGGATCAAAAGAGCGCATCATCATCGGACTCAAGATAAGTGGTGCATTTATCCCATGTATGATTTTGCGCACTCTTTATCGGATGCTATTGAAAGAATCACCCATTCCATTTGCACTTTGGAATTTGAGAATCACCGGCCTCTTTACGATTGGTTTCTTGACCAGCTGGAAGCGGAGAATCATCCTCAACAAATTGAATTTGCGCGGTTGAATCTTTCCTATACCGTTATGAGCAAAAGAAAACTTTTAAGGCTTGTGGAAGAGGGCCGCGTTCAGGGATGGGATGACCCGAGGATGCCGACCATTTCCGGATTGAGAAGGCGGGGATATACTGCAGAAGCGATAAGAACTTTTTGTGAGAAAATAGGCGTGTCTAAAGTTGACGGCGTGGTGGATGTTGCTTTGTTGGAGCATTGTTTAAGAGAAGACTTGAATAGGCGGGCCGCAAGGGTCATGGCCGTGTTACGGCCCTTAAAGGTTGTTATCGATAATTATCCAGAGGATAAGGAAGAAAAGATTGAAGCTGTGAATAATCCCGAAGATCCAGCTGCCGGGTCAAGAGAGATTCCGTTTTCAAAAGTCCTTTATATCG
>JAGYNW010000116.1 GCA_018399915.1 Candidatus Omnitrophota bacterium | reverse complement strand
AAAAAGCATTAAAAAGAGCGACAAAGATCAGTCCTTTGGATAATACGGATACGAATCTGAAGGCGTTAGATTCTTATGTTAAATCTTTAAGAGGATCCGAAGGATTAACCCCGGAAATTGAAAGTTCCATAGCCCGGATCGAAAAAACGATTGATACAAACCTTCGTGGCATAGAAGCGGGAAGGAAATTTGCTGATGGAGATTATACAGGAGCCATGAAAGGGTTTACAGCGCTTTCCCTTGAAACAGGAAATAAAGATTACAAGCGCTTGGCTTCTGCAGCAACCCAGCAAGTGAAAGCTGAGAAGTTGGCCCAAAGGGAAATGGCAAAGACATTGGAAAAAGAGGCTTCTGCTTCGGAGAAAGGGAAGATGGGAAGTTTGCGCGCATCCTTGCCGACGGTTGAACAATTTATCCGTACTTTTGGAAGAGGAAACGAACGATCCGTAAATGCAACGATCGATACAATGATTGAAGCAAAAAAAGCAGAAGTTGTGGCCATCAGGGGAGACGCCAAGAAAGATAAGGCTAATGCTATTGAGGTGGTGGCTGTTGAGGGACTGGAAAAGGCAGGATACGGTAAAGGTTTGAATTATGGAAATCGCATATTAGTCGATAAGGGGGAATATTCGCGTTTTCGTTCACAGCAAGGAGACAAAGCCGATATCTTTCAGAATAGTGTTGTTAGCCATGAGTTAACGGAAGTTTCCCGATTAAACCGTTTAGGAAGAAGAGCCGCGGGAAAGACAGGAAAGCAGATCAGCGCGACAGAGGCCTTTGAGCAGGTCAATAGGAACGCGAGAGTGATGGATTTTGCCCATGCCGAGGCGGTCCAGACCGGCATTCTAGCCCCGGGAACGTATAACGCCAAGTCGCAAAGAAGCGCACCTCTTCCCGGGGGCAGAAGAACCCGTTCCTCGGATTATGCATCTTCTATTGGGACCAGAGCCCCGCCTAGCACCGACGCTTACTTAGGTGCCCTGGGTGTCAGTAGCAGCGTTTCAAGCAAAACAAATGAAAGACAAAGACGTTTTTCCGGTCTTAGAGATCGTCAGGGGCGAAGCGCAGACAGGAAAAAAGCCAGTTCACCACAAAAGATTACTGAACACCAACAGCAGTTAAAAGCAGATACCACTGAATTAATGACCCGCATCAATCAAGCCCAAAGCAGTCGAAAAATCAATAATCTTCAAGGACTGAACGAAATCATCCGATTTGATACAACTACCGACAGAGGAAAAGTAATGCAAGGGGTTCTCAAAGGGCTTGAAACCGCGGAAAAAGATTTGATATTAGCTAATAAGAATAGAAAAAATGTCAGATTTAAATTGGATCCTGTGCAGATACAGACGGCTGTTTTGGTTGCGGATAGTATGGTTAAGATTAGTAACGGAGAGAATATTCGAAGGATCGCAGGATTAGGGGCCGGTGGCGGAAAGACCGCATTAAACATTCCTGTTGCCATGGCAATGGCCAAAATGCTTAATATGCCGATTGTGCTGAGCACTTCTAATGGAGATAACTTGAGAGATATTGTTAATAGTTTGGAAAATGCCGGTTACAGCAAGGGCGAGGGTAAGAATCATGATTTTGTGACTCTGGATGCCGCGAAAGTACCTAATAAATTGGAGTCCGGGAAATTGACCATCCTCACCCATCGCGGCCAAAACGAGATTAATCTTGAAGGCATGTTTGACAGGCAAAAGATCATGGTAATTGCCGATGAGGTCCATGCCGGTATTCTAGGCCCCGGGTCTTATAGAGGCCACGCGCAAGGAAGAGGGCTCTCTATTGCCAGAAAAGGCGGGATCGAAGCGATCGGTCATGAGCAAGACATGAGAACCAAGATAGATATGTTTGAAACCTACGAAAGCGCCTTAAAGCAGGCCATGATAGTAGACAGTAAAGGAAATACGCGTCCTGTTATGAACAGTAAGGGCGAGTTTCAGGTTAGCATAAAAGGTGTTATCAACAATGCGCCACAAGGACAAAGAGGCCCGAATCCTGAGCTATACAAACTTAGCGATAAAGTTATTATTAAAGGCAGTAACGGGAAAACCACAACCTTGGAAAATTATTTGCTTGGCCGGTTCAATGAGATGCAAAAAGGAACTTTTATGTCAAAAACCACCACAAAGGCCCTTTTGGAAGGTTGCCTTTTACGCACACTCCATGACAGGGACGCGGCTAAGGTCAAATTTAACAGTGATGGGACCTATTCATTGCGTAATACAGCCGGGCATGTTATGGAGAATGTTGTTTTTGGTGGACAAACAGGAAAAGGCAACGCTAGGGGAGAAATGTTTCTGGCCTCGGAAAATAGAAATTATTCGCAGAGAGATCGCGCGACACAACAAAGGATTTTAGGGCAGTATATTGAGGCCAAAATATCAGATACTTCAGGTGCGGTTCAGTTTGCGGATTCGCTCTCCAAAGCCGCCGGGTTCATCGGGTTTTCCGCTACCGTTGAATCCATCGCTACTCCGATGAGAGCGTTAAAAGCAGATGTTTATACTATGGGCGGAGCTGAAAAGACTTTGATCGATTTTGTAAAGGCAAAAACCGTTAAGGTGTCTATCGCCGATGCGCCAGGCCGCTTAGTTGACGGTCGTGCCAGAATAATGGCGGATAAGATAAGTGAAAACATCAAGGATAAGGATGTCGTTGTTATCAGCATGACAGGGCATTATGACCGTGAAGCGATAATGAATATAGCCCAAAAAGGGGTCGTCTCTCAAGCTGACAGAAAAGCAGGCAAGGTCAGTCGTGCCTTACAGCAGGCAGCAGGCACAGAGAATGTTCAGATTGTGCGTGTAGGTACCAGCGAAGGCACTGTTTCCCGGGAACAAGTTAAAGATATTATCAAGCAAAATACCGCGCAAGGAAAGAAAACCGTTGTGGTTATGCAGGTTTATGATGCCTGGTCTATTCCTGAAGCCACGAAGCCAAATGGAAAAGCCGGGAAAGCCAAGTTTATTTTGGGGAACGCAGCAGCTATGGCTGATGTTGTTCAAGCGATTCAACGGGGTAAGACACATGCTGATATTAAAGGAAGGATGGAAGCGGAAGCGGAATGGGTTATTTCCAAAGAAGACGCCCATATCACTCATGCCGAAGCAAAGAGAATAAAAGATTTTATTCAAAAGCGTGATTCAAGAGAGTTGACCGGAAAAAATCTCGTTGCCGAAGAAATGAAAATAATGACAGATATCGCGCATCGCATGGAAGCAGATTCCAATCAAAGTGGTTTATTCCAAATGTCACGTATTAAGCAGGGAACACAAGCTCAAAAGGCGGAAGCTTCGCGAATTTTTACGAGTTGGGATTCAGCCACACGCAAAAAACATGCACTGGCGATCTTGAACGCGACAGGCGCTAAGACGGTCTCAGAAGCTTTTGCTTCAGGTTATATGCAGATTATGGAAGGCGTCGAAGCCTCTGCGTCAAATCAAATGAGCACGAATTTAGCCCTTTTATATATGGCGCCTCAGGAACAAGCTGTTAGCGCATTGTCACAAGCGATGCCTCAGGCTCAAGCGGTTTCAGCGGTTACAGCTTTGACTAATGCTTTTAATAACGCAAATATGGAGGGCGCAAATATTTCAGGTGCTTCAGATTTAGCTAATTATGCTTTGTCTGAGCAAGAGGCGGACGTGATTCAGTCCATGCCGGAAACAATTATCAACAGTGCGGCACAAAAAATTACGACGGAACAACCTTCTTTGGAGGCTTTAGCTGTTTTTAATATCGCTTCTTCTGAGGAGATCAGCTCACAGTTCCTTGGCCAGGGCATGAAGCAAACAGAGGCGATGGACAGCGCGCGGTTAATAAAACTGGGGATAACGCAGGCGAAGGAAGAAGGCAAGATGCTCACAGATGCCAGTGACCTGATAAGCTACGCGCAGAGATCTGATAAGGCCACGGATATGCTCAAAAAACAAATGCGGGTCTCTTCTCCGTCGGAGGCAACCGCAACAGAGACGGCAACGCAACACGCGCGATTATTAACAAATCTTTTAAATACGAAAGTTGATGCAAGCACCTCAAGAATTGAGCAGGCCTCTGAGAGATTAAAGAATAGGCGTTATTCAGATGTGAATCTTAAAGCCATAGCGGCTGCAAGCAATTTAAAAGAGATTTCTATTCAAGAGGCTGCCGCCTTAAGGGAATTAGATCAGATGAGCGAAGCCGAAACTGTTCGCTTATTTAAAGATGCGGGGATAAAGCATGCGACTAAAGCAGCCAAAGCGCTTCATCAGCAAAAGAAAGACAATCCCTATACGATTTCCCGCATAACGACATTTGATGCTTTGTCCCAGGTCAATCCAATGTTAGATGATATTGTTGTGCCGGAAGTAAGAAACCGGTTGGTTGCCAGGATAGAGGCCCAGGAGCCTGGAAAAGACAGGATTGAACAGATGGCAGCCTTAAAGGCTTTGGATATTATGGATAAGCCACAGTTGCAAACACTTTTGCAGGATGCGGGCGTAAATGATGCTCAAGAAATAGCGGATTCTTTTACCGATATCAAAGCAGATGAACGACAAAACAGGGTTTTTTCCAGGGTCACATCCGTGAGGCAGTTAAATACCCTAAATCCGAAATTAAAGACATTAGATAGTCCTAAAGTTGTCCAGTCTTTGGCTAACGCAATTTCATCTGAATATATTGATGTTGGACAAGGGGTTCAATTATCCGCGGGTGAAACAATGTATCTTGATTCCGGGATTATTTCCCGTAAGAATAGCCAAGGCCAGGAAAATCCGGCTTTTGTTTTAAGAAAAGACATAAAACGCATTACAGATCCCCGCAGAGCGCATTTAAGTGAGGCAGGGGAAACTTACAGCCGTATTCCGGTTGTCAATAATCAAGTCGCGTTACAAGGCATCAACCTTCTTCCGGTTCAGGTCAGTTCTCCTGATCAATCCACGCCGCAAACCGTTAATGTTTCCCTGAATGAAACTTATACCCTTTCCAATGACTGGAAAGATGCTCCTGCAGAGCAAGCTTTAGATTATTCCCATACTACTATCGCGCAAGATGTTCCGGAATTGGGTTGGAGTAAAGGCGACGAGGTGGTTCATTACGGCGTCAAGGAAGTGAATATTGTTAAAGGCACCGATCCGCAAGATGCGCAAAGCAAGATCTATAAGGGCGCGGTTTACAGAGGGCAATATTATCGCCCGACAACATCGGGGGCTTCCCAAGGATATGAAGTGGCCATGGATAAAAGCGGTACAGCATTATTAGGTAAATTAGGTTTATTGGAAGAGGCGAAAAAGCAGACAGAGCCTAAAAGGGCCAGAGCAGCAATAACGCAAAAAACAGTGGCCCAACCTAAAGTGGCGGTTATTCCGAAAGCGAGATTTGAAAGGGCCCTGCAAGCAGAAGAACGAGCGCAAACACAAGTGGCCGCGATTATAAAAGACAGCAACCGGCTACGTTATACGCAAAGCGCGGAAACCGCCGATCAGATCCAGCAACAACAGGAGGCCAGGGATCGCTTATTAACCAATATGGAAACATTTATTCAGGAGCAGGATCCGAACCTTGAAGTCAGCAGAGTAAGCTCTTCCGTTCTGAGTGAAAGCACCCCGGCTTTAAAGGTGCGCGTAAGGTCCGGGCAGAAAGCCAAAGGGTTGATGGGCCGCATCATGAACCGCATACAGACTAATAATGATATTAATGAAATTTATATTGAACCGGATTTGGAAAGATATCAAAAGGTGGCTGCAGTTAATCCGCAAAGAGCGGCATTTGGCGTCAACGCTTTCTTGGGGATGTTTACCGACCATGTAGATACTGACAGCGCAGGTATCGCGATTCATGAGGTTTCCCATTTAACAGACCGAAAGAACGCGCAAACAGGAAAAGTTTCCCATGTGGGGGATACTCGCATCACATACCATCAAAAAGTGGCCGACAGAGAATATGGGATTTATGCGCGGCAAGGCAGGGAATTTGCGTTTGGCGAGATTAAGGCGCATCAGATTGAAGGAAAGCAAAAGCTTCAGGAAATGAACAAAGCCTTAGAGCGGGGAGAGGTGCAAAAGGCACAAGATTTAGCTACAGGTGCTTCCCAGGCATTGGAAAGGGCTGCTAACATTTCTTACTTGATGCAAACTACTTTCAGTCAGGCGGCGGACCAAATGGAAAATGCTTTGGCGCAAGGAAAACCAGCGGCCCGCATCTTGCCTGCGGATAATGGTGTGAAAAAGGCCGAGATTACCGTTAAGAATCAGGATGGGTCTACGCTGGCCACCTTTACGCAGACGCTTCCCACGCGGACCAATATGATGGATAAGACGACTAATCAGATTAAGTCCGAGTATGTTAAGGCCAATGGTGCGGTTATGAACGATCAGGAATTGGCCGTTCATCTGGTTAAAAAAGCGGTTACACAAAATAAACGTCAGGCCGTTAATCAGGATATCGAACAAGGATTGGCTCAAAA
>JAGYNW010000115.1 GCA_018399915.1 Candidatus Omnitrophota bacterium | reverse complement strand
CGCCTCTTCACCAAAATGCGGATAAAAGGCCGCGACTTTCAATGATGCGCCCGCTTGACAAAAACCTTTTTCCCCTGAGAGGCGGTCAGCCCGGCACCTGCGAGGACAAAGATCACAGGCCTTTAACCGTGCCATAAGGTCCTTTCCCCTTGCCTTTAACTCACCGCTTCGTTGCAAAGACAAATATGTGGGCGCGCCTTTATCAGGAAAATCTTTATTCAGAGACATTTCTTTATTCCACCATAAGCCTGCCAAACCTGTTCCTCCTATGATGCCGACAGAAAGGTACGCTAATTTTCTTAAAAAATTGCGTCTGGATATCTCAGACATATCACGATCCTCCAGGCAAATCAGGCAATCGGCCTGCGCGGCCGTACAATGATTTCCGTCAATGTCGCGGTCTGGCTGCCATTGGCGCACAATAAGGCCGCATCCGCGAGATCTTCACCCTGGATATAATCCTCAACACTTCCCCGCAAGGGCTGCTCTCTGTTTCTAAAAAATTCGGTATTGACCAAGCCCGGACAGATTAAGGAAACTTTTATATTGTCTGCCCGTAATTCTTCCAGAAGAGATTCTGTGAACCCAGTAACAGCAAATTTACTGGCGCAATAAACCGATAAATTGGACATGCCACGCTTGCCGGATATCGATCCGATATTGATGATGACCCCCTCTTTTTGCTTTTTCATGAAAGGGACGACTTGCTGCGTCACTAAAAAGACCGCACGCACATTTAAATGAAAAGTCCTGTCAAATTCTTCTGGTGTCATCTCATGGACAGGGCCGTAAAAACCGACTCCGGCATTATTGACAAGAATATCAACATGACCCAGTTTTCTGAAAATATCCTCGAACAGCGGTTGAATTTGATCGCCCTCACATAGATCTGCCGGAAAAACATGCGCCTTGCCCCCTTTTTCTTCAATGACTTCCTTAAGGCGCATAAGACGTTCTTTTCGCCTGGCGATTAACACGACCTCGGCTTTCGCCTCAGCGAATTTCTGGGCAATGCTTGCGCCTATGCCGCTGGAGGCCCCAGTAATAACCGCTTTTTTATTCGTTAATGTCGCATCCAAAACATCTCCTTTCTTTTAAAAAATCAAGGCCAATCATTACCCTCGCACCACGTCGGATTGGCGGCAGATATCGTAGCCTGGGTAACCTGCAACGAATAAAACGGGGTCACGCGCGTCGCCTCGGCCGTGAATGTTGTTGCGTCAGGATACGCCGCATTCTTAAAATTATAACTATAGATCATGTCACCATGCGTGATATGCGTCCCTAAAGTACTATTAATAAGCCCCACACAATCCGTAGAATAATCGCCACACTGAATATTGGGGAAAGACCCGTTGCGGGCACGAAACGCGTAACTGGCCGCGTGGATCGCTTTTAGATTCAAGGTCGCTTGACGGATATTGGCCCGCTCCATGACCTTTTCATAAGTCACCAGGGCGAACCCCGCGATCAAACCCAGGATAATCGCCGCGACCAAAAACTCGATCATGGTAAAAGCCTTTTGTTTTTTACCTCTTCCCCAAGGCGTCTTGACACGTGAATTTGCAATCATAAATGGAATCTCTTTCTTTATAAAAAATCTTTTCTTGTCTTTCACCGTTATTCCAACATCCGGGATATCTGATGCACCACGCCTCCGGCGATTTTGGGCTTTGGCAAAAACATTTTACGGGCAGAGACCGTTATCTTGGTCCTTCCTTCAGATACCCTTTGTATCTTGATCGCGACATCACACCCTTCCATTTTCCCTTTAACAATACCTTTTTCTTTATCCTTGTGATCCAACCTGCCCTTTTCCTCAAATAAAGCAAGGCTCGCACTGTAGACTTCTTCAAATGCATTGCCGAACTCTTCCTCGAAGTGATCTTTGGAAACAAGAACAGTAGCAACGCCGGCCGGAAGAAAACCCATACCCGCGATAGAGGCCAACGAAGCCATGCCATAGATCTTTGCCCCTTTGATCGCCGTACCTTTCATGGCCTCCACCAGGATCAACCCGACCAGCTGATTCGCAGATGTGATATTTTTATATTCCTTATTGTTCAATCCCACATCATAGGCTTCAGTTGTGGGCTCCTCGCCCTTGGTGAAATCCTTATAGACCACTTTGCCTACATTAAGTTTCAGAAGATCAATCTGCAGGTTCATTTCCTGTCCGGGTTCTTTCTTTGGCTGCGCGGCTTCTTCTTTTTCATCGACCGGCTCCTGGGCCTGCGCCTTAACGATAGGCAACTCATCGACATTTAACAATTCTGCTTCATTCTTCACAACCACGAGCTCTCTGACATCCAGAATCATCTCGGGAAAATGCAATTTTCCTGTAAGCATCTCTCCTAAATTATACTTAACCAACGCTTCATCGATCAGGATCAATGGCTCCGCGGGAAAGCCTTCGGGATTATAAAGCCGTATGCCCTGGACATGGATCTTTTGCGAAAAAACCTTAAAAGAAAATTTATCAATGCTTAACTTGGTTCCCACTACGCGGGAGCCCACCATTGTAATCGCATTCTTAATAAAAAAATCTTTAAAAACCAAAACACAGACAATGACAATCGCGATAATGATTAATATCTTTTTCCCTTTTTTCATAATATTCCTTTCGTTTGATTAAACATTTTTTATGCCACCTCAGGGTCAATCTGTCTGGAGATCGGCACTCCTGGTCTTTATCGTATTATCATAGCAAAAATCATTTTTAAAAGGAACCTTTATCCCGGATCCATCCCCAGAGACCCGGTCAGACATCAACCACAACGACCGTCTGCCAAAAATCGTCCCTGCGGCTTACTTCCAGTTGGTGAAACGTAATGGCCTTTATATCCAGATACAACTCATGCCGGTCTAAATCGATGCGCTCGCCTTTCAGTTGCGCCTTTAAAACATATTTTCCCTGCTGTTTTTCAACTTCGAGAGTATCAACCCTTAAAAAAAGGGCTTCGGCATCCTTATAAAAAAGAATTTTGTCTAAGAACGCGTATAACAGAAGGTCCAGGGCCTCAGCCTCAAGCCGGACGCATTGCCTGCCTTGTGCCCGCACAGCACTAATATCCTCTATCAGAATATTAAGCAAAGCATCCACCGCAAAGGCAAACATAGCGTTAAGGTCTTTTTCCCAGACCAAAAACGCCATATCCGAGGTGGCTATGTTATCTAAATATTTGTACGGCATACGGAATCCTGAGCCCTATCCTTTAATATTTCCTATGGGAACAAACCGGACAACCTTTTTGCTGATACCGGCTTTCTCTGTCGCGTCGATAACCTCATCAATATCTTTATAGGCCCCGCCGGCCTCCTCTGCCAAGGCTTTGTAGGAAGCCGCGTTAATATAAATCCCTTTGTCGGCCATCTGCTGAACCAGAGTTTTGCCATGAAAACGGTTACGCGCAGCCCGGCGGCTCATAACTCTTCCGCTTCCATGTGCCGTTGAGTAGAATGTCTCTTCGCTTTTCTTTTGCCCTGCCAAAAGGTAGGAACCGGTTTCCATGCTGCCCCCGATAATGATAGGTTGTCCTGTCTTTTGATAACAGACCGGTAATCCCGGCATGCCCGCGGCAAAGGCCCTTGTGGCGCCTTTACGGTGGACCAACACCTTTCGCGGTTTTCCATCAATAGGAAATTCCTCAATTTTCGCAATATTATGAGCGACATCATAGATCTGGTGCATTCCCATGGCTTCCGGTTTTTGACCAAAGACCTCTCCAAAGACCTTGCGTATGTTATGCAGGATTATTTGCCTGTTGGCAAATGCCATATTTACCGCGCACTTCATTGCCGCGAAATAGGCCTGTCCCTCGGTGGAGCGAAAAGGCGCGCAGGAAAGTTGCCGGTCATAAACCGGCAGATTGTATTTTTTCTCCATTATCCGCAAAAACATCTGCAAATAATCCGTCGCGACCTGATGCCCAAAACCACGGCTTCCGCAATGGAACATAACAACGATCTGATCCGGACGGTTGATCCCAAAGCTTTCGGCCAGGTCCTTATCAAAAATGTTTTCTTTTTTAACGACCTGGATCTCAAGATAATGGTTGCCCGAACCCAGGGTCCCGACCTGTTTGTATCCACGGCTTATGGCCTCTTTGCTGACACGATCTGCGTCAGCCCCTGACATGCACCCAGACTCTTCGGTCCTTTCAAGATCCTCGTTCCAGCCATAACCATTATTCACACACCACCCGGCACCCTCTTGTAAAATTTTCTTAAATTTTTTTTTATCGATAGGCAAAACCGCCTCACGCCCCATTCCGGCCGGAATCTTTCGATATAAGGCGTCCACCAAAGTCCTGATCTTTGGCCGCACCTCCTGCAGCGTCAGATCTGTGCGCAACAGGCGCATACCGCAATTGATATCAAATCCGATGCCGCCCGGAGAAATCACCCCTTGCTCCGGATCGATAGCAGCCACACCACCGATCGGGAAACCATAGCCCCAATGCCCGTCAGGCATACATAATGCGTATTTAATAATGCCCGGAAGCTTGGCTACATTGCTCAACTGGGTAAAAACCGCCTCTTCCATTTGAGCAAACAAAGATTCCGTCGCGATGATACGCGCAGGCACACGCATCCCCGGGCTGAACGATCGTGGGATCTCCCAAAGGGATTCCGATACCTTTTCGATCTCCTTCATTTTATCCTTTCTCTCTTTAAAATATTATGGCTATCTAAATCTAAAGACGTGAAGATAACGTGTTGATTATATTAAACAAAAAAAAAGGCGTCAACTCCTTTAAGTCCCAAGACAGCCCGCATAAAAAAGACTATTATATTTATTCAAAATATGTAAAATAATATCCAGGAATTCAACCAAGGAAAAATAAAAATCACATCAACCTCAGGAGAGCCCTATGGACATTCACATTAATAATATCGATAAGCTGCCAGCTGAAACCCAAAAAATCTTTACGCCCTGGCTGAAGGCCCTGATAAAAAAACATAAGGACAATCTGCTTTCTGTTTTTATTTACGGACCTGCCGCGGACAAAGACTTCCGGCCTGGGACTTCGCCGATCACGTCTGTCTTTGTCCTTGAGGCCTTGCCCTTTAGTTCTTTGCACGAAAGCCTGAAGATCATTAACGCAGGCATTCCCAAAAAGATCGCAGCGCCTTTATTTTTAACCCGGGAACACATAGAAACCTCTTTAGACGTCTTTCCTCTGGAATTCCATGAAATGCAGGAAAAACAAATATTACTTTACGGCGAAGATATTCTCGGGCCCTTAAAGATCGCGGACCAGCATACCCGCCTTTTTTGCGAACAGCAAATTAAGGGCAAACTGATCCGCATCCGTCAGGCCTACCTTGAGATCGGGTTAAAAAACAAAGGGATCGAGGCCCTTTTAAAAGAATCCTTATCGTCCCTGTTGCCTGTGTTCCGCGGCCTGCTGCGGCTCAAAGGAGAAACCCCGCCTTCCTCTCATCAGGAGGCCTTAAACCAAGTGTGCCTGCATTTCGACCTTGATGAGAATATTTTTATCCCGATTCTAAAAGACAAGACCGATGATGAAAAAATCGCGGATAAAGAGGTCGCCTTCTTTCTGGAAAAATACCTGGTGGAAATTGAAAAACTGGCGCAGGAGGTGGACAAATTATGAGCATAGCAAAACTGACTCGTTTTCTATTATTGATCCTCATATTAGGCGCCGGCTTTATTTCCCCTAGTTGGGCGCAGGACAAAACTCTGCCGATGCCTAAAAATGGTTACGTCCATGATTTCGCGGGATTGATGAATGCCAGTGACTCCCGGCAGATCACGCAGTATGCCGCTGAGCTGGATAAAAAAACAAGCGCGCAGGTAGCGGTTGTCACAGTAAAAACCACCCAGCCCGACACTATCCAGGGATATTCCGTGCGCTTGTTTGACAAATGGAAGATCGGACAAAAAGGCAAGGATAACGGCATCCTGATTCTGGTCGCGGTTTCTGACCGCAAGGCCTGGATCACAACCGGTTATGGCCTGGAAGGCGCAGTTCCGGATGCCCTGGCTAACAAGATCGTCAATCAGGTCATGATCCCCTTCTTCAAAAAGGATCAGTATTCGCAAGGCATCAAAAAAGGCGCCTTAGCGGTAATCAGCCTTATCGCCAAAGAATACAATATGAATATTACCGGACAGGAAAACCAGGTCCATCAAACGATCAACCGCAAAAAAAGCCCCTTTGAAATTGTCTTCATGATCCTTTTCCTTTTGTTGCTATTCAGTTCGCGGTCCGGCCTGCTCGGATATTTTCTTCTGGGTTCGCTGGCCGGGAACGGTCGAAGGCGCGGCGGGTATTGGTACGGATCAGGCGTCGGAGGTTCTTCCAGCGGATTCGGTGGCGGATTCGGAGGATTCGGTGGCGGCATGACCGGCGGCTACTATACTCACGGTATGAGAGGATATAAGGAAACATATTGAGATCTTCCTGCAAGGCGCACTCTTCATACCAGTGAA
>JAGYNW010000114.1 GCA_018399915.1 Candidatus Omnitrophota bacterium | reverse complement strand
CCATGCGTAGTCAAACGCGAAAGCATTTTGATGAAGCATGGTGGAGGTGCCGGGAATCGAACCCGGGTCCTTTCAGTGCCTTGTGTAAGCCTCTACGTGCATAGTACATCTTTTGATCTCATCTTGCCTGCCTCGATGCACAAAGTCAGGCAAGACCAGCTTTGAAAGATCTCATCCCGCAAACCAAAGCATTTTGCGGGACCAGCCTGCTAATGTCCTTTTCTAAACCCGCAGGCCCTGCCTAGAAAAGGGGTTAGCTTATATTTAAGCTAACACTGGTTGCGCTTCAGCCAGAATTGCTTCCGCTTCAGCTACTGCGTTGTATTTTTCTGCAGTTATTTGTTGCCTGGATTGTTAACGAGGCCAACCAGACATCCTCGGCACGCCACTCACACAACAACAACTAAAGTCGATGCCATGTCACCCCCAATATTAGTAATGAAGCATCAGCCCCAGAGGCTGATATAATCTCAAGGAACAATTATTCTTTGTGAGAAGATAAATCAGGATATTTCTTTTTCCGTTTTAACTTTCCGACAAATTGATTGGCTTCTTCCAACCACAATAAACGATCAGCGTATGTTGACTTGCCCACCCAATGCTCCAAATGCGCATCTACGCCATACGCTTTATTTTTATTCTTTTTGATCATATTATTTATTGTGCTTACGGATTTTCTTAATCTCTTTCAATTGAACAATATCATTAAGATCAACTTCCCTCGATGCTATTTTCTTAAGTTTTATCAAATGATCTATGGAAATGGTCGGGATCGTAATATTGCCCACTCTCACTTTGATTCGGGCCTTATAAACCGCCTCAAACTTGATATATTCCTTAATAAAAATGTCAATCAAAGCAAACGGCGGTTTTTTCTTCACAAAAGAAAAAACCAACATGGCTTTTTCTTTCTTCCAAATATCTCTTTGTTTTTTATCCTTAAATTGCTCTTGGGTAACAGGAAGTTTAGGCATATATCCGATGGCTTCCAATGACTCAAATAACTTTTCAATATTCCTATCTTCTAACTGAACATACAAATCCAGATCATCCGTAAAACGTTTATACCCATGCAAAACAACCGCTGTGCCCCCCGCAACAACATACTTCACTCTTTTTTTATTTAAAATCCGAAAGACCTCGCCAAAATACATATCCCGCTTCTCCTGAATAATTATACCGCACTACCTCTCTGCATTACAACCCGTCGGCTATCTTTTCTGCCGGCCGCGTAAGGCACGTTCCAGGCTGCGGTCAATGTCACGCTTTTTAATGGTTTCCCGCTTATCAAACTTCTTCTTGCCCTTGCCCAGAGCCAATTCCAGCTTCACGAAACCCCGCTTATTGATGTATACCTTGGTCGGGATCAAGGTCATTTTCTTGATGACCTGGGCCTGATAGAATTTTCGGATTTCCTGTTTATGCAAAAGCAATCGCCGGGGCCGGGCCGGCTCCACGTTCATGTAGCTAGCCTGCTTGTATTGATCAATATGCAGATTGTGCACATAGATCTGCCCCTGATCCAGACGGGCATAGGTATCCTTGAAATTGATCTTTCCGGCGCGCACAGATTTAACCTCTGATCCTTTCAGCTCTATCCCGCACTCAATGGCATCTGAAAGAAAATAATCCCGATAGGCCTTTTTATTAGTCGCAATAGTTTTTTTCATCTCTCCTCTTCTTTTTCCGCAAGGGTTCCAATTATAGCATAAAGACGAAAAAAACAAAATCTTTGTATATTGCTTGAGAATCAACACAGATGACATATAATTGAAATATCCTGACAAATAAAAACAACCCATGGAAAATATCAAAAACAGCTTTCTTTTATGGAAAAGATAACCACAGAAATTTTGATTCTCGGTGGCGGACCGGGTGGCTACAGCGCGGCATTCCTGGCCGCAGATAAAGGCAAACAGGTCCTGCTGATCAATGACGCTCCAACGATCGGCGGAGTTTGCCTGCATGAGGGCTGCATCCCTTCCAAGTCCCTTCTGCACGCAGTCAAAGTGCTGAACGACACCAAAGAGGCCTCGGCCATAGGCATCCATTTTAACGGTGTCACAGTTGACCTCCCGGCCTTGCGGGCCTGGAAAAATTCCGTGATCACCAAATTGAGTTCCGGACTGGATCATCTGGCCCAACAAAGAAAAGTAACGCTTCTGCAAGGCCAGGCCTGTTTTTTAGATGCGCACACGGTTGCGGTAATAAAACCCGATGGCGGGACGCAGCAGGTCACCTTCCAAAACGCGATTATTGCCACCGGCTCCCGTCCGGCCGCATTTCCGGGCCTTCCGGATTCACCCCATATCCTTAACGCACAGACCGCCCTGGACCTTCCCTCTGTTCCCTCCAAGCTTTTGGTGATCGGGGCCGGTTACATCGGATTGGAACTCGGAAGCATGTATGCCGGGTTAGGCAGCGAGGTCAGTGTTGTTGAAAAACTGCCGCAATTGTTGCCCGAGGTGGATAAAGACGTGCTGAGCGTATTGAACCGCCAGCTCAGAAAAACCTTTAAAAAACTCTTATTGCAAAGCTCAGCAGAACAGATCACCGCAACAGAGGACGGATTCAGTGTATCGATTAAAGACAGCCGGGGATCTGTCACGCAAGAAAATTACGACAAAATCCTCATTGCCGTAGGACGAAAACCCAATAGCACCGCGTTAGGACTAAAAAACACAAAGATCCAAACTGATGCACGGGGGTTTGTCTCGGTCAACAACCAGGGCCAGACGCATGAAGCCCACATCTACGCCATTGGGGATGTGACCGGCGGCCCGCTTCTGGCACACAAGGCCGCGCACGACGGCAAAGCGGTTATTGAGCATATCTGTGATGGGAAAATACCGCCTACCGAAAAAAGGCTTATCCCCGCCGTCATTTTTACGGATCCGGAAATCGCGACAGTGGGATTGACCGAGACCCAGGCCAAGGCCATGAACAAACAGATCGTGGTCGCGAAATTTCCCTGGGCCGCCTCAGGAAAGGCCTTGACCCAGAACCGGCCGGATGGGGCGACCAAATTCATCATCGACCCAGATAGTGAAAAAATTCTAGGGGTAAGTATCGTCGGGGTGGGCGCCGGCGACCTGATCATGGAAGGCGCGCTTGCGATCCATGCCGGGTGCACGATCGCAGAGATGAAAAACCTGATCCATCCGCATCCGACCTTATCCGAGAGCCTGATGGAAACCGCCGAGGTGTTTTTCGGGACCTGCACCAATCTCTACAAACCCAAACGATAGATCATTCTTTTTATAAATTTTTGTCTTATATCCTACTCTGCCTAATGCTTAAAATCAAAAAAACGCCTTTGAACCATAGGCGTTTCTATCGCATTCCCTTATCGCGAAATGTAACCACATTTCGCTTTACTTAAATATCTTTACCAATGGCATCCTTGACGATCGCACGTACCTCTTCCATGGAAAAGGGCTTATCCAGGCACAGAGCCACACCCAGCTCTTTAATCTTTTCTTTCTTCTCCTGGACGCTGTATCCGCTCATCATTACAATCGGTAAAGCCGGATTGATCTTTTTCATTTCCTGGGCCAGGGCGACCCCGTCTTTTTCCGGCATCACGATATCCAAAAACGCCAGGTCAAATTCCCCTTTGGCGATCTCCAAAGCCTCGGCGGCATTATCCACCCACGTGATGGCATGGCCCAATTTTCCCAGGGTAAATTCAAACACGTCACTTATAATCTGTTTATCATCGATGACAAGGACCTTTAATATTTCTTTCTTAGCCTTCTTTTCCATATGCCTCTCTCTTATTTTAACTATTTATCTTTCATTGCGGTCTGATCTGAAAATCCGCGCGGGCGCCCGGTTTAATCCCGTATTTCTCCGCGAATCCGGCATTCACCTCAAGCACATACAAGGCCTTACGGGGCGGAGAATAGATCTCGCAGCGGCCATCAGGACAGGGAACCGCGTTGTTCTGAATGTGGACGACTTCCTGACGTTCATTGATCCACAGCATATCCAACGGGATCAAAGTTTCCTTCATCCAAAACCCATGACGCCCGCTTTGGGTAAAGATAAAAAGCATTCCGGCATGCGGAGCCAACGATTCCCGCTGCTGCAACCCGCGTTCTCTTTCCTCCGGGGTCTGGACAATCTCCACATTCACGCAAACCGATTCAAAACAAACTTTATCCTCTGTCCTCCCGCAGGAAACCCCGCAGATAACTACCAGCATTAACATGATCAGCCATTTGTAATTTCTCATAATCATTCCTCTGTCAAGATGACATAATCCCGGAAATCCAGTTTCCCGGTTATGGCCTTCCTTACCACGGCCATGCGCTTGGCCGGGTGAGGATGCGTCTTCCAATAGGAGAGCCTTTTCAACGGCGCCTTTTCATCCTCCTCTTTCAGCTTCATTAAAAAAGCGATCATCTCTGTGGGTTCATAACCGGCTTTGCGCATATATTTAACGGCCAGCTTGTCCGCCTCAAACTCATCCTGCTGTGAATATTCAGTAAAGATCGTGTTTAACGCCAAGCCTGTGCCGCCGGCCACTTCCGGGGCCGCGACCGCGCTGACTAATTGCAATAAAGTCGCTCCGTAGGCAGCCTGAAGCCTTTTCATACCATGCCGCGCGGTTATGTGGGCGACCTCATGCGCGATAACACCGGCCAGCTGCCCGTCATTATCCACGGCATCCATCAATCCTTTAAACAAGTAAATGTAACCGCCCGGCAGGCTTACCGCGTTGATATCCTCTTTTTCAATAATTTTGACAAAGTAAACAAGCTCTTTGCGGTCACAGACATCGACAATATCGTCAAGAATCCGTTGCGCACGTTCATTCAGATCAATATCATGATTGATCTCCATTTGGCTATTGACTTTTGCGGCATAGGCGGTGCCGATCCGTATTTCCTGATCGGTATCATACAGCAGGGTCTCTTGCTTTTCCGTAGCCAGATTGTATTCCGTGGTAAAACAGCCACTGAGCAAAAACACACATAAAACCCCTCCCAGCACTGATAATCCCGATGATCGGACTTGTCTTACGATAGCACGCATTTTCCTTTTTTTCATAAATCGGTTCCTTATCCCAACAAATTGATACCAAACTCCTTGAGCATAACCGCGAGTTTCGCCATAGGCAGGCCGATGACATTGGTGTAACACCCTTCAATGCGTTTAATGAAAATGCAGCCATAGCCTTCGATATCAAACCCGCCGGCTTTGTCATACGGCGCCACCTTTTTGTGATAGCGGGTAATTTCCTCATCGGATAAAGGGTTCATAAAGACTCTGGTCTTCTCATAACTGACCGCCTTGATCCCGGAACGGGCGTCCACCACCGCTATGCCTGTGTACACCCACCGCGCGGAAGAAAACAATATTTTCAGTGTCTGCCTGGCCTCGCGCTGATTGCGGGGCTTTCCCAGAATATGTTTATTGCCTATGTAGACCACGGTATCGGCCCCGATAATGATGCCTTCTTTCGTTCGCCCGGCCACGTCTTCGGCTTTTAAAACCGCGTTCTTCCTGACCAGATCAGCGCAGTTTGAAGTGATCCTGCCATGTTCCTCCACGCGGCTCGGTTTGACAGTAAACGGCAGGCCGGTCCAGCGCAATAAGGCTTTTCTCTGGGGAGAGCCGGAAGCCAAAATGATCTTCGCGTTTATTTTCTGCGTGCCTTTTGATTTCATTTCTTTGCCATCTTTATTTGTGGATCTCCGAGATCGCAAATAAGGAAACCAACTCGCACCCTTGTGCGGCCAAGGCTTCTTTCGCGCCCTCGTCCCTATCTACAATGCAGATGGCCTTGACCACCTCCGCCTCGATCGATCTCAATACTTTTAAGGATTCAAGGAAGGCCTTACCGGTCGTTGCCACATCATCAATGATCACAACCCTTCCGCCCTTGGACAACAAAGGGCCTTCCACCTGTTGTTGTTTGCCATGCGCCTTGGGCGCCTTACGGATAATAAAGGTGCTGAAATCTTTTTGCTGCTGCATCCCGACGACGCCGATGGCACCGATCATAGGATCCGCGCCCAGGGTAGGTCCGCCGATGGCAATAACCTCATCCTCTTTTACCGCGTCCAGGATTAAACGGGCACAAAGATAAGCGCCGCGCGGCTGCAGGGTAACCAGCCGGGCATCAATGTAATAATCGCTCTCTTTTCCTGAGGACAGTGTAATCTTGCCCTTGACATAAGCGTCTTTAATAAGCAGTTGTAAAAGCTCGTCTCTAAGCTGTGGGATAGTCTCTGTGTGCATAATCTTCCTTCTTTTTCGCTATGGGGTTAATAATGACGCCTCCCGCTGAAATCCAAAGACCGCGGGACTCTAAACACAAGAGGCAGAAAAGGTCATCGTTACTTCAGCCATTCATTGATCGGAGGCAATTCGATCCCACGACGATGGATCTCCTGTCTCAACCGGATAATCAGCATCAGCAGGTCTTTAAAGCTTTGATATTCCTTGGGCGCGAAACCGGCTTTCCCATGAAAGGCTTCCCTGGCCCTCCTTTCGACCACTGCGTCAACATAAGCGGCAACCAACTCTTCATCCGAATATTT
>JAGYNW010000113.1 GCA_018399915.1 Candidatus Omnitrophota bacterium | reverse complement strand
TTAACGATAAAAACTGTAATTTTGGTGTACACGAACTAGGATTTGCCTTTTTCTTTTTTGCTTTTTTGCGTCCGGCCTACCAGATCCTGCAGGCCCAGAATTGGCCGCAGGTTTCCTGCCGGATCCTTTCCAGCGATATCCGTTCTCACAGCAGTAGCGACGGGACTACCTATAGTGTTGATATCTTGTATCAATATCAGTTAAATGGCCGTGATTATAAGTCCAACCGCTATGATTTTTTGGGCGGATCCTCCAGTGGCTATAAAGGAAAACAGAAAATCGTTCGTCAGTACCCTGAGGGCAGCCGCAGGAAGTGTTTTGTTAATCCGGTCGATCCGCAGCAGGCGGTTTTGAACCCCGGATTCACGCCGATGATCATTTTGATGGGATGCTTTTCATCCGTTTTTATTTTGATCGGATTAGGCGGAATGATGTATGCGCGAAACCATCCCCCGGGCGCCGTTAAAAGAGGATGGGATGAAAATGTATCTTCAGATGCATTTTCCGGCAGTGGCTTTTGGGACACGGCCGGATACGGCCCGGTGGTCCTGAGATCGAAGTCAGGGCCGTTGGCCAAATTGATCGGAATAATCTTTTTCGCACTCTTTTGGAACGGGTTTCTGGTCCTGGCGGCTCGGATGGAATTGGGGAAAATGCCTGCGGGCATAAACGATATGGTGCGTTTTTTCAACCAGGTGCCTTTTCTCTGGATTTTTCAAGTCATCGGCCTGTTAATTATTTTCGGGGTTTTTTATCAGTTGTTGGCCATGTTCAATCCCCGCCCCAAGATCACGGTAAGCGCGCGGCAAGTCATGCTAGGGGAATGCATTGATCTGCAATGGAAGTTTCGGGGAAGTGTGAATCGAATAAGCGAGATGGTGCTTTCGTTGGAGGGTAAAGAGGAGGCGACATACCGGCGAGGTACCAACACCCACACCGACTGTAAGGTGTTTTGCGCGGTGGACATTGTTCGAGTCAGCGACACGATGCAAATAGCCACCGGCAATGCCTCGGTTCGTATTCCGCAACATACGATGCATACCTTCAAGAGTCATAATAATAAAATTATCTGGCGTTTGAAGGTGCAGGGGACTATTGAGTATTGGCCGGATATTAAGGAAGAATATGAAATTATTGTTTTGCCTTTTAAATAAGATTCAAAGGAGGATTTTATGATTGATCTTACCCTGAACGCGGAGTCGTACCGACCGGGGGAAGAGCTTTCGGGTTATGCTTCTTGGCTCTTTGAAAAAGTGCCGAAAAAACTCGATATCCGTCTGTTTTGGTATACACAGGGGAAGGGAACGGAAGATGCTTTAATTGTCAAGAGCATCCCGGTCGATCCATTGTCGCGGCAGGGTTCGCAGGAATTCCGTTTTCCGCTGCCTAAAGCCCCTTATAGTTTCTCAGGCCGCCTTATCTCCCTGATTTGGGCAGTGGAAATTATTGCGGAACCCTCCTGGGAAAGCGCGCGCAAAGAGCTATTACTTTCGCCCAGTGGCGAGGAAATTATTTTATTGAAAGGGAATTATGAAAGCTAAAGCCAATCCGTTTCGATCTTACAAAATAGAGCATGTCCCGTATTTTTTGCAAGCCTGTCCATGGGACAAATTGATGGAAAAGTTAAAGTCCTTGAGTTACCGGGTCGCTATTTTAGGGGCTCAAGGCAGAGGAAAAACCACTTTGTTGGAATCGCTGGCGCACCGTTTGGAGAATCGTGGCTGGAAGATATGCTTGTTATATTTTTGTGAAGAACGCAGGCGTCTTTCCTGGAGCGCGCTTAATGACTTGCGCAAGGCATGTGATCAAAAGACTTTGGTCTTTGTGGATGGAGCTGGCCATATGCCGCATTGGTTTTGGAAGGCCTTTGTCTTTATGCTCGCCCATTCCGGCGGACTCATCATTACAACCCACAGAGAAGGGATGTTATCGCCTTTGATCCGATGTGAAACGGATCATGCGATTTTAAGAGCGGTCCTGCGATATATCCTTAATGGACAGGAAGATCAGATCTGGGATCTTAGTTGTCGCCTTTTTGAAAAATATAATGGGAATATACGCGATGTGCTTAGGGATCTTTATGAATGCTGCCCCATAGATCCCGGAAAGAATAGACGTGAGGGGAGCCATTTAAAACAAAGTTTGACCGTGTGAGAGTTCAAAGATGAATGTTATTTTGTTAACGGATAAAGATTTTATTCGGCCGCCAAGGTGTGTCCGGTTGGCCGATCGCCGCTATTTTCATATTCGCGATATTCTCAAGTCTTCTGTCGGTGATCGCCTTTGTGTGGGAAAGCTTAACGGCGATTTAGGCCTTGGGCAGATCACGGGTTTTCCCGAGGCGGCCGTAGACATGGATGTTTCTTTTTCTCAGCCGGCCCCTTTGCCTCATCCAGCAACTTTGGTTTTGGCTTTGCCTCGGCCGATCGTGTTAAAACGCGTTTTGGCGGCAGTGGCCTCTTTTGGAGTAAAGAAAATATTTCTTATCCATTCTTGGCGTGTTGAAAAAAGTTTTTGGAAAAGTCCGGTGCTTTCAACGGAGCAAATACAGGAAGCGTTCCGTCTGGGGCTGGAACAGGCTAAAGACACGGTGATGCCGGAGATTTTATTGAGAAAAAGTTTTAAGCCTTTTGTCGAGGATGAATTGCCGCTTCTGATAAATGGTGTTCCGGCCTTTGTAGGCCATCCAGAGGCACGGAAAAATTTAGCAACAAAGCCTCGTCGTGATTGCGTGCTGTTTGTGGGGCCAGAGGGTGGTTTTATCAATTATGAAATGGACCTTTTGAGGCAAGCCGGGGTTATCCCCGTAAGCTTGGGGCAACGCATCTTGCGGGTGGAAACAGCGGTTTCCGCTTTGCTGGCAAAGGTGGCTTGAACAGGTGGAAAAATGAAGGTAATGATAAAAATTATACTTGCTTTATACCTATTCCTCAACGCTTTATCTGGGGCGCTTGGATTAGAGGCAAAAGCTGATGAGATCCATTTGAAGAACGGGCAGAAGATCGAAGGGACTATTGTGGATCAAACGCCCCGGAGCCTTATTCTTCAATCAGATGTGGTCGGGAAGCTGGCAGTGGACCGGGCAATTGTGCAGCGTTATGTTGTCGAAGAAATTAAGAAAGGCGGAAAAGAAGACTCCTTTCTGGAGGACGAAAAAAAAGAACCGAAAGTAACGGCGGTGAAGGCTAAACACAAGGCTGTTATCCAGGCCCTGGATGATTGGGAACGTAAGTTTTCTATGGGGTACAGCATGACTGCTGGCAATTCTGAAGCGAGTCAGTTGAATATGAATCTTGACTTGCATAAAAGAAGTCCCGCGGATGAATGGATTATCGGATGGGCACATTCTTTTTCTTCTTCGCAAGGGAAAATGGATTCCCGTAAGTTTGACGGGCTTATCAGATACGCGTATAGTTTCGGCCAGAACCTTAGGTGGTATCATTTTGCTAAAATGCAAGGCAGTCAGGACAGATTCGCGGATATTGATTACCGGTTGGTCCCTTCAACGGGACTGGGTTATTGGTTTAAAGACCAAAAAGATTTTAAGCTGATGGCGGAAACCGCTTTGGGTTTTCAGCATACCAATTACCGCAAAGACAAAGAGGCTAAAAACGAATTTATTCTTATTCCTCGCTTTTTTATGGAAAAACATTTACTGGAAGGGCTTCATGTCAATACCAGTGCAACTTTTTATCCTTCTTTGTCAGATCCTGGTGTTTATCGTTCACAATACAAAGCCGAATTGACCAACGCCATCAATGACCGGTCGGCCATGAAATTCAGCTTTACCAAAGATTATAATTCAGACCCTCCCGAGGATGTCAAGAGGTCGGATTATGCAGTGGTGTCATCTTTTGAGTACAGTTTTTAAGACATAAGGTTTCTTATATCGAATTTTGAAATTTTGTAGGATAAAAGGAAGAGAAAATGTTGTAGGATTTTTATCCTTTTGTCCTTTGAGGCTGCGACTATTTTTTTATTGATGAGGGATCGCCAGCAGGCTGCCTTTTTGCTGTTGCCTTTAATTTTGTTGACCACGCAGGATAAGATTGGATAGCCAAAGGATGTTTACGGGTCCCAGGGCGCATTTTTATATTTGTATGATTTGAGCCCGCAGGCAAGGGGCCAGCTATAAGGCTTAAGTTTTATTATTGCAGCGGTCGGAGGAATATTTCTATAGAAAACCAAAATTATTTTTGATAGAGTATTTAAATATTGGGATAAAGTAAATAAATTCTATGAAAAAAAGTGTGTTTGCTAAAAAAGAAATTTCCGTAGTGTTTTTTTCTGTCTTGATTTTGTTTGCCTTGAGCGGGTTTACACCGACAGATAATCATTTGGTGCGCATAGAGACAGCCGTCATGGCTCAGGATTATGAGCAGGCCCGCGATTTAGCGCGGGATTATATTTCCCAGGCGCCGCAAGGGCAAATGCGCGATAAGGCCAGATACTATCTGGGTTTGACGCATTTAAGGTTGGCTGAATATGATAAGGCCCGGAGGGTCTTGCATGAATTAAAAGCAGATTTGACGGTACCGGAACTTTTGGAAAAGGTTTATTCGTCTCTCTTTGATGCCTATTATTTAGACAGGCAATACGATCAGGCATATCCTATTATTATGGAGCTTTTGCAAAAAAGACCGGATTCCGATGCGCAGAGTTTGATTTACTTAAAAGCCGCCCGGGTAAGCTTAAAACTTGCCTTATGGCAAGAGGCTAAAGGCTATTTGACCAGAATCATTACACAGTTTCCTTATAGCCTGGAAGCCTTCTCCGCGAAACAATTATTGGAAGAGAAACAATATTTTGCTGTTCAGGTGGGATCGTTCGCTCAGCGGATGCATGCAGAGAAACTGATGGAAGAATTAAAGCATAAAGGGGAATATGCCTATATTGTGGAAACTGTTCTTAAGGACAGCCGGACATTTTATCGCGTGCGGGTTGGGCAAATGGCATCTTTGAAGAGCGCCCAGAAACTGAAATTAAAATTGGCCAAGGAAGGGTACCCCGCCTCAATTTATCCCTAATGAACTCTAATAAAAAGATCATTTTTATTGTCGGTCCAACAGCGGTTGGAAAGACCGACATTGCTTTTTTGCTTGCGCAAAAGATCAATGGAGAGATCTTGTCTTGTGATTCTATGCAGGTTTATCGTGAGATCACCATTGCTAGTAATAAACCTTCACCGGAATTGTTGGCAGCTGTCCCACATCATTTGATTGATATCGTTTCCGTAATAGATGATTTTGATGTTTCGGAATTTAATGATCGGGCGGTTCGTATTGTCGAAGATGTTTGTGAGAAAGACCGCATTCCTATCGTCGCCGGAGGCAGTGGTTTGTATGTGCAAATTCTTTTAGACGGGATTTTCTTGTCTGGAGAAAAAGATGAGGCGTTAAGGAGACAGCTTTCTCGCGAAGCCGAAGATTTCGGGAATCTTCATCTGCATGCGCAGCTGGAAAAAGTTGACCCCCAAAGCGCGGCAAGGATTCATCCCAATGATCGCAAAAAGATTATCAGGGCCTTGGAGGTGTGCCTCAAAGAGTCAGCACCGATCTCGAAAATTCAAAAGCAAAGAACGGGGTTAATTGATAAATATTCCATTAAAGTCTATTGTATTCATCAGCCCCGGGAACTGCTTTATCGACGGATTGAAGAACGGGTGGAGGAGATGTTCGCGCAAGGAATTGTGGAAGAAGTGGCCGCGTTAGAGCCGGTTAAGTTAAGTAAGACCGCCAGCGCTATTATAGGCATTAAAGAAATTCGAGGATATCTCCGAGGAGAGTATCCGCTTGAACGCGCCAAGGAATTGATGAAGCGTAATACCCGCCGGCTTGCCAAGCGGCAGTTAACCTGGTTCCGCAAAGACCCGAGGATACAATGGTTGACATTGTCCAAAGATTTTAACAAAAGGGCCATAGTTGATGAAATAGAGAAAGAAAACTACTCATGAAAACAGAAGCCTTGACGCAAGATCATAATAAAGAAAAAGTTGTTGTTGTTCTCCTTCATTTGAAGAGCAAAGAAAAGCACGATTGGTCCGTCGAAGAAGAGCGGCAGGAGATGGAAGAGCTTGTCAGGGCCTCCGGCGGAGTTGTTGTGGAGAGTGTGATCTGTCGCGTGGATAAGTTTTCCGCCCGCAATCTCATAGGCGAGGGGAAGCTGGCGGAGATTGCGGACCTTTGTCAGGAAAAGAAAGCGGACACAGTTATTTTTAGCTATGATCTAAAGGGCAGCCAGCAGCGGAATGTTGAAGATGCGGTGCAACTTAAAACTATTGATAGAACTCAGTTGATCCTGGATATCTTTGCTAAGCATGCCCGGAGTAAAGAAGGGAAAATGCAGGTTGAGTTAGCCCAGCTGGAATATCTTTTGCCACGCTTAGTAGGAAAGGGCATTGAACTCTCACGATTGGGTGGAGGGATCGGGACTTTAGGCCCCGGGGAAACAAAATTAGAGGTGGACCGAAGGAGGATTTCCCAACGGATAGCGACTTTAAAAAGGAATTTGAAGGCGGTCTCTGAATCCCGGTCTTTAAAACGGAAAAAACGTAAGGA
>JAGYNW010000112.1 GCA_018399915.1 Candidatus Omnitrophota bacterium | reverse complement strand
ACCTGCCAATTAAAACAGTGGCTTTAACCTCCGATAAACTGGATCCGATCGCTATCCGCAAAATCGCGTTTGAACTAAAAGATGAAATCAAACTTGTTGAAGGCACATCCCAGGTCGATGTTATTGGGGGAAGGCATCGCGAATTCCAAATCATCCTGGACCCTGCCAAAATGCAGGAATCCAAGACATCGCTTAACGAAATCGAACATGTCCTGAGCAATACCTCATTACTCAAAGATCTAGGCCTCATAAAAACAAACGATTATTACTATAAGATCGAAACACAGGAACAAGCCAAAACAATTGAGGACATTAAAAATATCATTATTGTTTCTAATGTAGAAAAGAATCTTAAGATCAAAGATGTAGCCACTGTCATTAAAGGTTCTCGGGAAAAGGAATTCTATGTCAATTTCCATACAAAAAAAGAGTCCATAAATGATGCCGTATTTTTGAGTATCGCCAAACAAAAGGGCACAAATATTATTGAAGTATCCCGAAAAATAGATACAAAATTGAGCGAGTTGCAAAGCGACAAAGACTTTTTAAAAGACATCGAAATGGAGACCGTAAAAAATGAGGGAAGAGTGGCCAGGGAAGAAATTTCCAAGCTAATCATCAATCTTCTGCAGGCAATAGGTATTGTTTTTATCGTGCTTTTTTGCTTTTTGAATCATCGCGCCGCGTTGATCGTGGCTTTCAGTATTCCGATAACTATATTAACCGTACTGGCGTTTGGAAGTCTTTCGGGATATACACTGAACCGCATTACCTTGTTCGCGCTTATTCTTTCATTAGGCCTTTTAGTTGATTCCGCAACCGTTGTGATCGAGAACATTGTCACAAACCGGAAAAAATCCCCGCAAGAACCCAAAGAGACACTTATTCCTCGTTCTGTATCCGAGGTAGGGGCAGGATTATTCCTTTCCACATTAACAACCATCCTGGCTTTCATCCCGATGCTCTTTGTCACCGGTATGATGGGCCCGTATATGGGGCCTATCCCTTTCTTTGTTTCCAGTGCGCTAGGACTGTCATTGCTTTTTGCCTATACCTTAAACCCTTGGCTCGCCTATATTTATTACAAGGATAGCCTCCCGGAAAATATTGAGAATAAATGCAATCTTGTTTGCCAAATATCTACAAAGGGAAGCGCCGCCTATAAAGCCCTCCTTTCCAAACTTCTCCATGAAAATAAATTCCGTAAAATCTTTTTAATCGCTAGCTTTCTTATTCTTTTGGTCGTGATGTCTTTTCCTGTTTTTAAACTCTTACGATTCCGCATGCTTCCTAAGGCTGACCGGGAACAAATCTTCGTTTACATTGACCTGAAAAGGGGGACAAGTGTGGAAAGGTCCCAAACAGTTGCCCAAGTGGCTGTAGATTCCCTCATATCGAAACCCAATATCGAAAGCATACAATCGTTCATCGGAACGCCGCCTGTCTTGGATTTTAACGGATTGTTTCGCGGGGTCTCAGATCGTAACGCACCGCATCAAATCACATTAAAACTTAATTTAACCCATCCGGATAAGCGTAAAAATCCTTCAGAGGACCTTGCTTATGCCTATCGTAAAGTGATTAACAAAAGTTTAAAACCTTTTTCTGATGCCGATATCATGATCGTTGAGGACCCGCCGGGACCACCGGTGCGATCAACCTTTTATGTTAAGGTCAAAAGCTCAAATGAACACCTATTGTACAAAACCGCAGAAGACCTGGCCCAAAAGGTAAATAATATTGACGGGTTGAATGATATCAATCTTTCCCGCCTGGAAAATCATGAAAAATATGTACTTTTTATTGATAAACAAGCCGCTGCAAAAGCGAAGGTAAGCGTAAATTCTATTTCTCAAGAATTGCAAACGATCTTCAGCAGCAAGATCATCGGCGTATATCATAGCGATTATAACCAGGAACAGGAATTCATTGTTTTGAAACTCCAAAGAGATCTGAGGGATAATATTGATGATCTCGAAAAAATTACTATCTCTAATAGCCTTGGGAACCACGTTCCTTTATCACGGTTTGTTACCATCCAAAAGGAATGGCAAGAAGATATTATTACCAACGATAACCGGGAACGCGTTATTTATATTTCTGGAGAAATGGGCAAAAGAAGCGTGACCTATGCCGCCATTGATTTTCTTATGATGCTCAACAAATACCGTATTCCCGGGATGAATTCGCAACTGGAAAAACTCAACATCCTGGGCGCCCAATACCGGGTTAATGATACCGACTCGGTAAAGGTAGAGTTGGGAGGGGAATGGGATTTGACAATAAAAGTTTTCCGGGACCTGGGAACCGCCATGCTTGTGGCCATCGTTCTTATCTATCTGGTCCTGGTGGCTCAATTCAAATCCTTTATCATGCCACTGCTCATCCTGGGGACCATTCCCCTGGCTTTGATTGGAGTCATCCCGGGATTCGCCTTGCTTTTCGCGACACTAAATGTTTATTTTTCAGCCACATCAATGATCGGAGTTATTGCCTTGGCGGGCATTGTGGTAAATAACGCCATTATTTTTATTGAATATGTAAATCAGGTTTCCGCACAATTTACCAATCTCAAAGATACATTGATTGAGGCGGGGCTTATACGGATGAGGCCGATCCTATTAACATCCATAACCACCATCCTGGGATCCCTTGTGATCGCATCAGACCCGGTCTGGTCAGGTCTGGCATGGTCCATTGTTTTTGGATTGTCATTGTCCGCCGTATTAACTTTGGTGATTTTCCCGTCTTTAGTTTATGAATTCTTAGGTGAACGTTGGTTCCAAAAAATCAAGGAGGCATAAATGACAGAACGCATTTTACGCGGCATAGCAGGAGCATTTATCGTGATCAGCCTTATTCTCGCGATAAAAGTCAATATCCAGTGGCTTTGGTTCACCGGGTTTGTGGGCCTGAATTTATTCCAATCATCCTTTACCAATTGGTGCCCAATAATGAGCATTCTCAAAAAATGTGGATGTAACTGAATCCCCGCCCATGAAACTGATCTACCGAAATACGGATTATGCTATTCGCGCACTAATGTTCATCGCGCAACATCCCGATACGACTGTGCCCACAAAACAAATAGAACAACAACTGGGACTTCCGCGACCTTTTTTACGCAAGATCCTTCAGGCCTTACAAAAGGCGCGAGTCCTTGATTCCGTCAAAGGGAACAAAGGCGGATTTATTTTGAAAAAAAATCCCAACAAAATTTCACTGGCGGATGTAATGACCATATTCCAGGGTGATCTAACGCTTTGCGAATGTTTTCTGATGAAAGACATCTGCCCCAGGATCAAAACCTGTAATATAAGGTCTAAAGTTAAAGCCATTGAGCGTACCGTGATCAGCGAATTAAAACAGATCACTATTGAAAATTTACTTGAATGTGAATGAATCTATTATTATTAAAAAAAATGCGAAATAGATTGCGTGAAGATACAAAGCGTTTTAAAATAAATTTCATTGGTATAAATAAGGATACTTTACAATAACATGCAATTTTTAACAAAAATCCAACAATCTTACAAAGGTCTCTTAATCGCCGCTGTCATTGGGACCTTTTCGGTATTTATTGCTGAATACTCCCAACAACCCATCCTTGACCCATTGCTTTTGGCTCTGGTGATGGGTATAATACTAAACAGTGTTATAAAGTTCAACTCATCCTACACGCAAGCATTTAGTATGGCCCCGGGCCTTTTTATCCCTATCGGTGTTATTTTTTATGGTGCGGCTAATCTTAATTTTTCTAAAATATATTCGGTGGAACCAACAAATATTCTTCTAATCATCATTGTAGCAATCATTTATATCTTGACTATTCTCATCCTCTCCAGCATCTTAAGAATTAAAGATAAGACCTGTTTTTTGTTAGTAGCTGGCTCTGCTATCTGCGGGGCATCCGCCATCGCTATAACCTCAAAGTCCATAGAAGCGGAGCCTGATGATATCTCTAAAAGTTTAATACCCATATTTATAGCTGCCCTTATTGGCCTATTTATCATTCTGCCTTTTGTTAATACCATCTTCCGTTTAACAAATATGGAGTACAGCGTACTGTCAGGAACTGTTCTTCAATTTACCGGTTTTGTCAAGGCCGCTGTCTCAAACTTTTCCGCGGGCATTCAGAATGTGGCTTTATCAGTCAAGGCTCTTAGATACATGGGGCTTTTATTTCTAATTCCTCTTTTTTCCAGTATTTCCCGAGGCAGATTTTATATTCCCTGGTTTCTCTGGGCTTTTTTATGTGCCGGTATAGTTTTTTCTCTTCTGCCCGCAGATATCACAGATCAGTTAAGACCCGTCTTTAAAATAATACTTAGTTTTCTTTGGAGCATGGCTATGGCCGCAATCGGATTAAACGCGAATATCCGCTCACTTTTTACCAAAAGCGGTCTTTGTTCATTGATCATCAGTGTATTGGCTTTCATAATCGCTGTCTCAATTTTTTTAGCCGGATTACTGCTGGGAGGATAACCTATGAAAATCGGCATCAAGTTAATATCCGCAATGCTTTTTTTAGTACTCATAATCGTTGTCATGGGATACGTGCTTACCCTTCAGGTTAAAAAAACTTCCTTGCTTTTAAATGAGCGTCTACACCAGAATATATCTTCAATCAATCAAAACCTGCAATTAAAAGATTTTTCAAAATATTTTCTCTATTACGATGAAAAATTGACCCAATCAGCCAGAAATTACATTCACACGCAAGAATTTCAATGGAAAGATAAATACTATGACGCCAAGAAATATTTAGATCAACATCTCCTTGCCGCAAAAACCCAGGGAAACACTGATGACAATTTATTGCTGGAAAATATTTTTCAAATCAATTCATCCCTAAGAACCATAGAAAAACAAATTCTCGATTTTATTGACAGTGGACAAAAAGAAAAAGCTTTAAACCTGCTTAATAGCGATAACTACCAAAGCCTGAAAAAAAGCTATACAGAAAATTTCAGCGCTTTCGAAAAACAAATCTCTAAGAAATTGAGTGATACAGTTTACTCCTATCAGCAACAGATGGGAGAACATAAACGGCACACCCAAGAAGTCATCAAATCCAGCGAATATACCGTTATCATTATTTCTCTTATTTCCCTTGTTCTTGCCTTGATATTGGGATTATTTTTGACCATCTCAATCTCTAACCCTATCCAACAGCTCAAAGAAAAGACCCAAATTATTAGCGAAGGAAATTTTGATACGCTGATCCAGACACGATCCAATGATGAAATCGGCGAATTAGCGGCATCTTTCAATTCAATGACACAAAAACTCACTAAAGCCATTAACAAAGAGCGAGAAAGCATAATGTTGGAGGCAACCGCTGAAGCCAATCAAAAGAAAGCCCAGGAACTAGATTTATTGAATAAAAAACTATTGGCCAATGACAAACGGTTACAGAAGGCCAATCAAGACCTGGCCAAAAGCAAAGAGCTTCTGGCGGATCAGATTCAAAAACTGGAAAAAAATAATAAATCCATGATGGGACGTGAAATGCGTATTATAGAATTAAAGGAAGAGAATAAAAAATTACGCGAAAAAATCAATAAACAGCTATAAATTAAATTTTATTAAGATTTCAACACCTATTGAGTTTAAGAAATCCATTGAGATCTCATTTCGAAAAACAGTCTGCGCAACTATTCCTTTACTCACAGTTTTCTTCAACTTTCCTTCTTATTGCCTATGACTTTTAAAATATTGATTATTGATGATGAACCAGACATTGTGGATGCGATCAGTTTTGAACTTTCCCGATTAGGGTATAGCATTAGTAGCGCTTCCAATGGCGAAGAAGGATATGCTCTCTATTTAAAAGAAAAACCTGATCTTATTATTCTGGACATACGTTTACCAAAACTTACTGGCAGCGCCTTATGCCGACGTATCCGCAGAGATAATGAGGATTCTGCGACTGCGATTATCATGCTGACCTGTCTCGATGATGACGCGGACAGGATCATTGGCAGGGTACAAGGAGCCGACAAATACATTACCAAACCATTTGACCGCGAATATTTGATAAACTGCGTCCAAACCCTTCTTGCTGACACCTCTTCATAATCCATGTTATGCTCTTCAAAATGCACAGAAAAATTGTAAACATTGCAACATGTGTTATACTATGAATTTTTAATCCAACAATCCTTTAAGACAAACAACAAGCAAAATAATGAACCCGAAGACAAATTATATAATCACAGCTTTATTATTATTTCTGCTCTTGACCATGCATTCCCATTCCAACAGCACTGTTTTATTGAGCCGGGAATGTGAGAGCGAATCAATTAAGATCAACACCGAGGAAAAAGAAAAAGAAAGTAGTAACAATGCCATCTTTCCCAGTACGGACAGCTTACTAACTTTTTGTCAAAATAGGGCAATCTTTCTAGTTCATACTTTTTTTTTAAGGAATCATCCTGTACAAAACCAAATCACCTCTTTTTGCAGGCAAGTTCAAATTCATTCGCCCCCACGTCTTCATAGCTAATACCCGTCTAAACCACACAAAAGATGATGTCCCTGCTCTAACTAAATTGGGCAAATTTAATCATCAACTTGAAAACACATAATTATAATCTATTATTTTCATCCAGGAGGAGATAATGAAAATATCATCCT